>DDSA01000126.1:0-242 GCA_002343715.1 Phycisphaerales bacterium UBA2402
TGGTGACGGCGGAGGCGGTGCTGACACACTCGGCGTAGTCGCCGGGCGCGAGGTGCACGGTGCCCGAGGGCGCGGTGCGGGCGAGTGCGACGGCGATGTCCCGCACGGGTGAGGCCGGGGTGTCGCCCCGGTTGGTGTTGTCGCCCGCGGTGTTGACAAAGGTCTCGGGCAGGAGGATGACGTCAAAGGGCGCGCTGGAGGCGCTGCCTGTGGCGCAGTCGCCCGCGGCGGCCGCGGCGGTC
>DDSA01000126.1:422-9111 GCA_002343715.1 Phycisphaerales bacterium UBA2402
CGCCCGCGGCGGCCGCGGCGGTCTGAGCAGAGCCGAGCGCAGTGAAGGTGACGGGCGCGAAGCCCGAGGTCTCTCCTGCGGCGATGGTCACGACCACGGGAGAGAAGGCCGAACTGGTGACGGAGGCCGAACTCCCGCCGGCGGGTGCGGGCGAGTCGAGCGTGACGACGGCCTGGCCCCCAGTGCCGAAGATGAACGGCGCGGAACCGGTCACGGCGATCGAGGCGACGGCCGCGCCTGGATTGACGGTGAGGGAGAAAGAAGCGCAGTCGGAGAGGCCGCAGTCATTCTCCCAGCGGGCGAAGTAGGTGGTGGTCTGTGCCGGGGAGTCGATAAGGAGGTTGTTGCCGGTGCCGATCGGGTCGCCGCCGCATGAACCCGCGAACCAGCGGAGCGTGTCGCCCGAGCCGCCCGAGGCGGTGAGTGTGACGGCGCCCGCATCGGAGGCGCAGAAATCGGAGCGGTCTGCCCCGGCGCTGGTGGGGGCCTGCGGCCCGGGCGCGATCGAGACGGCGACAGAGGCGCACGCGGAGAAACCGCAGGTGTTCTCGCAGCGGACGAAGTAGGTGGTGGGGGTTTCGGGCGAGTCGATGATGAGGCTCGCGCCCGAGCCGATCGAGGGGCCGGAGCAGGACCCGGCGAACCAGTTGAACGTGCCCGAGCCGCCGATGGCGGAGAGGGTGATGGTCCCGCTGTCGGAGGCGCAGAAGTCATTTCGATTGACCGTGGCGCCGGTGGGCGCGTCCGGGGGCTGGTTGACGATGACGGTGGTGCTGAGGCAGGCTGAACCGCCGCAGAGGTTCTCGCTGCGGGCGAAGTAGGTGGTGGTCTGAGTGGGGGAGTCGATGACGACGTTGTTGCCGCCCACGGGCGTGCCGCCGCACTCAGTGGCGTACCACTGGATCGAGCCCCCGCTGCCGCCGGTGGCGGAGAGGGTGATGGTCCCGCTGTCGGAGGCGCAGAAGCCCGACCGGCTGGCGGTGGCGTTGGTGGGGGCCGAGGGAAGGCCGCTGACCCCCGTGACCGAGACGTTGGTGCAGGTGGCGCTCACGGCGCCGTCGCTGGTGCGCCGTGCCCGGGCGCGGTACAGCTGCGTGCCGGGGATGTTGACGATCAGCGGGTTGCCGGTGCCGACGAACGTGCCGCCGCAGGAGGAGGTGTACCAGTCTACTTCCTCGCCCGCTCCGACGGTCGCGGAGAGGGAGACGGGCGAGCCGACGCAGGCCACGTTGGGCGTGGCCTGTACGTTGGTGGGCGCGGCCGGCGGCGGCGGGGCCTGGATCGTGAAGTTCACGTTCGAGATGTCGAAGAAGATCTGGCCGATCGGCTCGACGCGGATGCGGCAGGCCGTGGCGTTGGTGGTGACGGTGGGCAGCACTACGGTCTGGCTGCCGTCGTTGGGTGTGGAGGCGAGGAGCGTGGTCGGGAACGTGTTGCCCCCGTCGGTGGAGAGGAGGATGCGGACGTTGGCGGCGGAAAAAGGAGAGGCGTTGGTGCCCGCCACATCCCACGTCACGGTCTGGGTGCTGCCCGAGGGCCAGCTGACGGCGGTGTTGGGGCTGGTGACGGCGAAGGGGGTCGCCGTGGCGCGGACGTTGACAATGATGGAGTCGGAGCGGACGCCACCGCCGCCGGCGCGGTTGTCGCGCACGGTGCACTTGAGGTTCATGGTGCGTGCGACGGCGGGGTACTTCTCGCCCGCGACCAGCACGCCGTTCAGGACCGAAGGCAAGCGCGGGAACGTCCGCGAGGTGGCGGAGACGGGCGAGAAGGAGCGGAAGAGCGGGCTGGCGCCGTTGTCGGCGGCGGTCAGGGCCTGGGCTGCGCCGAGGTCGAACTGCTCCCATGAGTACGAGAGCGTGTCGCCGTTGGCATCGGAGGAGGAGGCGATGGTGGCGGTGAAGGGCGTGCCGATGGGCACGTTGAAATCCGCGCCGGCGTTGATGGCGGGGATGGAGTTGCCGGTGGCCGTGTTCGAGGAACAGGTGGCGGTGTTGGTCACGAAGGTGATGACCTGCTCGTGGCTGCGGGAGTGGAACATGACATCGGCCAGGTTCTGGAGATTGTCGGCCCCGCAGATGCCGGTGTAGGCCATGATGCTCGATCCGCTGCCGGGTTCGTAGGCGCTGTTCGAAGAGCGGTTGCCCGTGCAGGAGCCGCCCGTGCCGTTGAACGTGTGCGCTGCGCCGAACTGGTGCCCGATCTCGTGGCAGACGTAGTCGATGTAGAAAGGGTCGCCCGTGGGGCTTGGGAGGCCCGTGACGCCGCGGGCCTTGTTGTTTGTGCTGCACACCACGCCCAGGCCCGCGACGCCGCCGCCGCCGGTGGAGAAGACGTGCCCGATGTCGTAGTTGGCCGAGCCGATGACGCTGTTGATGTTGGACTGGTTCTCGCTCAGCATGGCACCGCCGTCGTTGTTGGTGTAGGGGTCGGTGGCGGCGTTGGTGTAGACCAGGATCGAGTTGTTGTTGATGAGGGTGAGACGGATGGTGAACTCGCGCTCATAGACGGTGTTCACGCGGTTGATCGCGGTGACGATGGCGGCCTGCCCCTGGGCCACGGTGCCGCCGTGGAAGGCGGTGTACTCGCCGGTGGCGGCGCAGGCGAGTCGGTAGGTGCGCAGCGTGGTGCCGCTGACGCGCCCGGCGTAGGTGTTCTCGACGGGCTGGCCCTCGCCCTCGGTGGCGCAGAAGAAACGATCGAAGGGCTGGGGGGCGTAGTCGCGCCGGTAGTAACTGGCGTAGTGGGTCGTGTCGCCCTTTGTGTACGGATCAACCCAGTAATCGCCGTTGGGCGAAAGGACCATGGCGTGAAAGCCCTGGGGCGTCACGTCGAAGCGAACGATCGCGGCGGGATCGTCCACGCCCTGACCCATATAGGTCCTGATCTCGGGGAACTGGGCCGCCAGGCCAGGCTCCATCACGGGAGACTCGAAGCAACGGAACGTCCCAAACCCGCCATCGGGCCGGGGGATGACGACCTCTTTGGCGAGGCCGAAATCGAGCGGAAAAGCCTCCATCGGGACCGCATCGAGATGCGCCTTCAGCGGTGCATCATCGAGTTGGAAGGCGGCGAAGCGCGCGGGACGGATCCAGCGTTCGCCGGCCTCGACCCCGGCCGGCATCGCCTCCAAAGGTGTCCAGGCCGCCTGCTGAGACCACGCGACCGCCGCGGCCGCAATCGAACATAGAAAAGAGATGAAGCGGAGGTTCGACATGCGTGGCTTTCTAAATGACAACTTATCAGACGCAGCCGCAAGAGCGCGGCACGGTACCGAGCCAGAACGCCCGGTATACCAGACTATTCGGGGGTGAAGGACAATTAGTTGAAGCAATTTCCTCAGAACACCGCCATGCCCGTATACTGCCCTAACTCAGTACCTCCATGTGTGGCACTTTCTTTGTGCTATCGCGCGGGGGAACGATGTGGAGATACAAGATATGCCCAAATACGTGGACGGTTATTTGCTCGTGGTGCCCAAGAAGAATCTCGCGGCGTATAAGAAGATGGCCCGAACCGCCGGCAAGGTATGGATGGACCACGGCGCGCTGGAGTACCGCGAGTGCGCCGGCGATGACCTGGCCCTTCCGTGGGGGACAAACTACACGAAACTGCTGAAGACCACGCCCAAAGAGACGGTGGTCTACTCGTGGATCGTGTACAAGTCCAAGGCCCAACGCGACAAGGTGAACCAGGCGGTGATGAAGGATCCGCGCCTGACGGCGAGCATGGACCCGAAGAAGATGCCCTTCGACATGAAGCGTATGTCGTGCGGGGGGTTTGTGCCTTTTGTGGACGCGACCTGACCATTGCAAACGCACACCCCAACGCGCAGGGCTTTGATTGCCGGGAATGGCCGGCTTTCTCCTACACTCGTCCGGCGGGTGAACCGCCCGTGCTCATGAGCATCCACGACCAGGACACCGTTGCGCTCTCACTCTCCGGCGGCTCGCTGGGGCTGGCGCTGCGCGAGATCAACACGCCCCGGCAGCTGGGCAGCGTGCGGCTGATCCGCGAGATCGGGCGCGGCGGGATGGGCGTGGTCTGGCTCGGGCACGATGACATGCTCGGGCGCGATGTGGCGGTGAAGTTCCTGCTGGGGGCCGCGGCGACGGACGATGATCCGAACTTCGCGGTCTTCCTGGAGGGCGCACGGGCCGCGGCGAAACTCAAGTGCCCGGGCATGACGGCGGTCTTCCACGCCGACGTGGTGGACCACGCGCCCTACATCGTGATGGAGTACGTGGACGGGCCGACGCTCAGCCGCATCGTGCAGAAGGCCGGCTCGCTGCCCCTGCCCGCGGCGCTGGGGGTGATGGAGAAGGTGTGCGCGACGGTGGCGGAACTGCACGAGGCGGGGATCATCCACCGCGACATCAAGCCGAGCAACATCATGCTCGACACGGACTGCCGCGTGTACCTGACGGATTTCGGCATCGCCATCACCCGTCCGGTGGGCGAGAGCGGGTCGGACAAGGCGGGGCTGGCGGGGACCCCCGCGTACATGGCCCCGGAGGCTTTCGACGAGGTCGCGAGCACCCGGACGGATACGTATGCGCTGGGCGTGACGATGTACGAACTGCTGACCGGGGCGGCGCCGTTCGAGGGGGAGTACACCCAGGTGCGCGAGATGCACCGCACGCGGGAGTTGCCCCTCGCCGCGTTGAGGGACAAGAACATCGATCCGTCGATCGTCGAGATCATCGAGCGTGCCACGAACAAAGACCCCAAGTACCGCTACAAGACGGCGCGGCACCTGATCGAGGCGCTGGAGCGTGCCCCGCTGCCGAAAGCGGTTCGCCAGCGGGCGGACTCGGAGTTGCGTTCGGCGGCGCTGCGCTGCCGCGCCGGGGGCGACGGCCCCGCCGACAAGGAAGGTTCATCGGCCACGCTCTCGGGGCGGTCGCTCTACGACCACCTTTCGACGCTGGCGGCGAAGAAACGCTCGGACATGCCCACGCCCGCGGCCCATCCTCGCGTCGAAGAACAGCCCGTGAGCGGGGATTCGGAGACGGCCTCGATCGAGTTGCCGATGCCCGGGGTGAGCAGTTACACGTGCCCGTCGTGCCGGGCGCGGTTCTCATCCCCGGCGGCGGTGGTCCTGTGCCCCAGTTGCGGGAGCGGTGTGGTGGGTTCAACGCCGCGGCTGGTTCCGGTGAACCCGCACGAGGCCGAGGAAGAACTCCTGCGGCCGACGACGGTGCTGTGGATCGGCGCTGGGGTCTTCGGCGTGATCCTGGTGATTGTCCTGGTCGTGGTCTTCTGGCCCTGGAAGTAGCCGTGCCCCCACCTCCCACCCCTCCCACAGACCCCTCACCGCTGACGCTCGATGCGCCGTGGCGGCTCGCGTACCTGGAGTCGCTCAGCGCCGCGGACAAGACGGGTGGGCCGCCCTCGACGGGGTCGTTCCTGCGGGATGACTGGTTGTCGCCCGAACGCGACCGCGAGAACCATGTCATCGTCCGCACGGCGGAGGGGATGATCCTTCTCAACGCCTACCCGTACGCCAACGGGCACCTGCTGGTCGCCCTGGGCGAGCCGGCCCCGCGCCTGCTCGACTATGCGCCGGCCCAGCGCGCGGCCTTCTGGGCGCTGGTGGACCGCGCGGCGGACCTGATGGAGCGGACGCTGGAGCCGCAGGGGATCAACTTCGGCGTGAACCAGGGCCGCGCGGCGGGGGCGGGCGTGCCGCAGCACCTGCACGCGCACCTCGTGCCCCGCTGGGGCGGGGACACCAACTTCATCAGCGTGGTGGGGCAGGTCCGCGTGATCCCGGGATCGCTCGATGCGATGTGGGAACGGTACAAGCGCGTGGCGGGGTGAACACGCATCGGCGATCAGGGCCGCGATATGGCGAGGATCTGACGAACGCTTCGATCAGGTGATGTTGACGGGCATCACGACGTAGAGAAAGTCGTTGCCGCTCTTGATGAGGCCGGGCTTGCTGCCGGCCTTGAGTTCCATGATGATCTGCGGGTCGGTCATCACCTTGAGGGCATCGGTGATAAAGACGGGGTTGAACCCGATCTCGATGTCCTCACCGTCGTAGTTGGCCAGGGGCACCTTGACGTTGGCCTCGCCCTGCTCCGGGGCGCGGCTGGAGAGTTCGAGCTGGCGGTCCTTGGCGCTGAAGGCCAGCCGCACGCCGCGGGATTCTTCGTTGGTGAGCAGCGCGGCCCGGCGCACGGCGGACATGACGACATCGCGGTCGAAGGTGACCTTCTTGTCGTTGTCCTTGGGGATGACATCCTCGTAGGGAGGGAACGCGCCCTCGACAAGGTTGGAGACCAGCACGGCCCGGCCCGGGCTGGCGGCGGTGCCGAAGGAGAAGAGAATCTGGTTGTCGGTGATGGCGATCTGCACCGCCTCGTCATGCTCCTTAATGAGTTTCTGCAGCATGCCCAGGCCCTTGGTCGGCACGATGCACTGGACCGCCTTGGCGTCTTTGTCCTTGTCGCCCGAGAGAGAGGCCCGGGCGACGGCCAGGCGGCGGCCATCGGTGGCGACGAGCTCGAGGCGCTTGCCGTCGCGCTTGAAGAGCACGCCGTTGATCGCGTACCGGCTGGTCTCTCTCGCGGTGGCGAAGAGCGTTCTGGCCACCAGTTCGCCCAGCGATCCGGCGGGGTGGGTCAGCGTGGCCTTGGCCTTGGGCGTGTCGCCGGAGCCGGCCACCGCCGCTGCAAAGTCGGGGATCGGCGGGAACTCGGCGGGCGGATAGCCAAAGACCTTGAACTGCGCATCGGAACCCTTGATGAGGCAGGCTTCGCCGTCGGTTTCGAGCGTGAGGGTCGGTTCGTTCTCTTCGGCGGAGGTGATCCCGCGGAGTTTGTCGGCGGGGATCAGGACCGAGCCGGCTTTATGGACATCGACCTGCGAGAGCGAGACACGCAGGCTGATCTCGGCATCGGTGGCTTCGAGGACCAGTTCGCTGCCGCCGCCGGACTTCTTCGCGGTGAGTTTGATGCAGGTCAGGTGCTGCTTGGGCGTGCGCACCGCCGCGACACCAGAGACGAGATTGACGGCTTCGAGAAACGCGGAACGATCGACGATGACCTTCATAGGAACCCTCGCATAGTTTGTATTGAGTGTAGTGTACCATGTATGGCGGTCAAAGGGGAAGAATTCCACTAGGAATAGGGAGGTGCGAGCAGAAGCTGGTTTCTGTATGTGCCCAAGCCGTGGATATCACGTGGACAAACTGTCGTGTGATTGGCCGTCGTTGGCCTTCGAGTTGGGTCACTCTTTCAAGCCAAGTCGCCGTGCAACGTCCGAGGATGTAAGTCCCTCAACACGGGCTGTTTTTTCTGGTCTGGTGTTTCCGGCAATGATGGTCACAGCACGGGCGGGGAGTCCCATCGCCGCGGCGAGGAGGGCGCACACTTCGTCGTTGGCACGCCCGTGCTCGGGCGGGGAGGCGACTTTGATCTTCAGGCGGTCCCCAAGCGGGCCCACGATCTGAGCGCGGCGGCTGCCCGGGACCACTTTCAAGGCGATCCGCGTGGCGGGTGACGGCGGGGTTGGATCGCTCTCGATCAAGAGGGTGAGCGTACGAGCCGAGTGTGGACAAGTTGACGGCGGGCTGTTCATGGCCGCGGCATGATCGAACGCGGCGGCAGTCATTGTTCGGTGCCGCTTACCGTTTCGCAGACCCATGCCCGCCGAGACCACCAACGCCCTTCCCGCCGACCGCTCCGCGCTCGGCGAGTTTGTCCACCTGCACCTGCACACGGAGTACTCGCTGCTGGACGGTGGCAACCAGATCGAGAAACTGGTCTCGCGCATCGCGGAGTTGGGGATGAAGGCCGTGGCGATCACGGATCACGGCAACATCTTCGGCGCGGTGGCCTTGTATTCGGCGTGCAAGGAGAAGGGGATCAAGCCGATCCTGGGTGTCGAGGCGTACGTGACGCCGCCGGGCAAGCCCCGCACCGACCGCACGTACAGCGGCGGGGGCGAGGGGGGGTACCACCTTGTGCTTTTGGCGCAGAACGACACGGGCTGGCGGAACCTGATGTACCTGTGCAGCGAGGCCTTTCTCACCGGGTTTTACTACAAGCCCAGGATCGACCGGGAGATCCTTGCGGCCCATGCCGAGGGGCTGATCGCCATCAACGGCCACCTGGGCAGCGAGATTGGAGACCACCTGCTGGCCTATCACCGCACGAAGGACGAGAAGTTCTGGGCCGCGGCGGAGGAGAGCGCCCGGTGGCACGCCGGGGCCTTCGGTGTTGCGGGAAAGAACGCGGGCACCGATGCCGGGATTCCCCGGTTCTACATCGAACTCCAGCACCACGTGCCGGAGCAGAACGCGATCAACCCGCTGCTGATCCGGCTGGCGAAGGAGCACGGCCTGCCGCTGGTGTGCGACAACGATGCCCATTTTCTGCGGGCGCAGGACCACGATTCGCACGACACGCTGATCTGCATCTCGACGGGGAAGAACAAGAACGACCCCGACCGAATGCGCTACCCGCCGGAGTTGTACGTCAAGAGTCCGGCGGAGATGAAGGACCTGATGGCGCGGTACGGGGCCGACGGCGAGGCGGCCCTGGCCAACACCGTGCGGATCGCCGAATCCTGCAACGTATCGCTCCCCATCGGGGCGAACAACGCGCCGATGGTGCGGGTGCGGCGGCGGGAAGGGGCCGGGGGTCCGGCGAAGAAGCAGCGGCGGGGGCGGGGGGGAGGG
>DDSA01000126.1:9388-9613 GCA_002343715.1 Phycisphaerales bacterium UBA2402
GGGGGACCTGACGGCGTGGTACAACGCGTACTGCGCGGAGTTCGAGGTGGTGCCCTTCGCCATTCCCGCCGGCGCGACGGAAGAGGAAAAATCGGTCATGCTCGCCGAGGCCAAGGCGGAGTGCGATGAGGCGCTGCGGCTGCTGGCCGAGGGCGGGTTCCGGTGGAGGTACGAGCGAGCGGTCGGCGAAGGAGGCCCTCTGGGTGGCCCGACGCTCCGCGTCGG
>DDSA01000126.1:9870-11231 GCA_002343715.1 Phycisphaerales bacterium UBA2402
CCCCCCCCCCCAGCGCCGCTCCGACCGGCGCCTATGCCTCCGCACAGGTGACGGCGCGCGACCCGAACTTCTTCTGCGCCCGCAACCCGTTCCCCGACGGCGAATACGGCCTCTCGGAGTCCGCCTCATCGAGCCGGCGCGACCTGCCCCATATCGACATACCCGATGCCACGTACTTCGTGACGTGGAAGACGCACGGGTCTCGGCCACTCGATGAGCAAGGAATGCGAGACACGCTGAGCGCACTTCGCCATTTCAGCGGCGAGCGGTGCTTCACGTTCGCCGCGTGCGTGATGACGACGCACGTGCATTGGATTGTTCGTCCGTTGCCCGGGCACACGCTTGCCGCGCTGGTCGAGTCGATCAAGGAGTTTACGGCCCGCGCCGTGAACAAGCGCCTGGGTCGGAAGGGCCCCGTGTGGCAGTCGGAGAGGTTCGACCACATCATCCGCGATGAAAGGTGGTTCCGGCACTTCCTCCGGTACGTGGGAGAGAACCCGGTCGAGTCCGGGGCGGCCCGCCGCGCGGAAGACTATCCGTTTTCGTACTTTGATGCGGCCTGCTTTGAGCGGCCGTGCGTGGGGGACGAGGCGCCGCCGAGTCTGCCGCATGTCGGCGAGATCATCGCGGGGCGTATGAGTGCGGAAACCCTCTCGAAGGCGCACCCTGAAGAGCATGGAACGTTGCCGATGCGTGGTGGGGGCGTGGAGGCGGGAACGCTATCCGGCACCGACGCGGAGCGTCGGGNNCTCGTCGCGCGTGCCCCGCCCCCCCCCCCCGCCCATGAAGCCCCCCCCCCGCCACGACGACCCGAGGTACGCCAACGACCTCACCGCCTGGTACAACGACTACTGCTCCAGGTTCGAGGTCGTTCCCTTCGATCGCGCACCCACCGCCGACGAGCTTGCACAGGCCAAGGAAGAGTGCGATCGCGCCCTGCGCCTGCTCTCCGAGGCCGGTTTCGTCTGGCGCTACGGCGTCAAGCCCGGCAGCGCGGGAGGAGGCGGCGCCGACGACCCGAACACCGCTCGCCTCGAACGCGAGCTCAAGATCCTCGCCGACAAGAACATCTCGGCGTACTTCCTGATCGTGTGGGATTTCGTGAACTGGGGGCGGCAACAAGGGATCCCGGCCAACGCGCGCGGCTCGGGCGTGGGCACGATGGTTGGGTACGTGCTGGGGTTGTCCAACGCCTGCCCCGTCCGGTACGGCCTGCTCTTCGAGCGCTTCACCGATCCCGACCGCAGCGAGTATCCCGATATCGATATCGACCTGTGCCAGGACGGGCGCGGGCGGGTCATCAACTACGTGCGCGAGAAGTACGGGCACGTGGCCCAGATCATCACCTTCGGCACGCTGGG
>DDSA01000126.1:11460-11694 GCA_002343715.1 Phycisphaerales bacterium UBA2402
ACCTTCGGCACGCTGGGGGCCAAGGCGGCGCTGCGCGATGTGGGGCGGGTGCTGGGCGTGCCGCTGGGCGAGGTGGACCGCCTGTGCAAACTCATCCCCCAGCAACTGAACATCTCGCTCACCGAGAGCCTGGAGCAGGAGCCGGAGTTCAAGAAGGCGTACGACTCCACGCCGCAGTACAGGCAACTGATCGACAACGCCGTGGCCCTGGAGGGGCACACGCGCCACGCGGGC
>DDSA01000132.1:0-3146 GCA_002343715.1 Phycisphaerales bacterium UBA2402
CCGACACCAACTGCGATGGCGGCATCGACGGCCGCGATGTCGAGACCTTCTTCATCGCGTGGGAAGCCGGCGGGTGTTGAATCAAACCCGCGACCGCGAGTGAAAGCCGACCCTCGCGCCGCCGGGGGGCTTACACCGCCGCGCCCTCGTACACAAAGAGCGACCGATCCAGCCCCGCGTGCGGCGTGGCGAGCACGCCGCCGTTGCTGGCGATGACCTCGGCGTACCAGTGGGCCGAGTCCTTGAGGGTGCGCTTGAGCGTGGCGAAGTCGACGTGGATCAGGCCGAAGCGGTCCTTGTACCCCTCGGCCCACTCGAAGTTGTCCATGATGGACCAGTGGAAGTACCCGCGGATGTCGGCCCCATCGGCGACGGCCTTGTGCAGTTCGAGCAGGTACCGCCGCGTGTAGTCGATGCGCTGCGGGTCGTGCACCGCGCCGTCGGCGTGGACCCAGTCGAGGTTGCTCATCCCGTTCTCGGTGATGAGCACGGGGAGTTTGTACCGCTCGGCGATGAACCGCGGCCCCCAGCGCAGGGATTCGGGCGCCACCGCCCACGACAGCGCGTTGCGGGCGTGGCCCTGCTCGAGCCACACAGGCACGGCGGTGCCGTCGGCCCCGGCCTTCACCCGCCCGCCGCTGTAGATGTTCAGGCCGTAGAAGTCGAGTTTCTGCGCGATCAGCTCCATGTCGCCCGGCTGCGGGCGGGGCGCTTCGCTCCCGAAGAGGCGCAGGCCGTCCTCGGGATACTGCCCGAAGATCGCGGCATCGCCGAACCAGGTGTTGCTCCAGAAGTTCTTCTTGTCCACGCTCATCGTGCTGGCGCGGGCGGCGTCGATGTCGGCCTGCGATTCGCTCGCCGGGTACTCGACGCGGCCCACCGGTGCCCAGCCCACCTGCGGCGGCTTCTTCGCCGCGGCGCGGATGACCTGCACCGCGCGGCCGTGGGCCATCATGGTGTGATGCCCCGCCAGCAGCGCCTGCTCGAAGGGGAGCTTGATCCCCGGCGCGTGCTTGCCCTCCCAGTGGCCCAGGCCGATGTAGATCTGCGGCTCGTTGATGGTGATCCAGTGGCGCACGCGGTCGCTCAGGCGATCGACCACCGCCCCGGTGTACGCCGCGAACCAGTGCGAACTGTCGCGGTTGAGCCACCCGCCGTTCAGGTACGCGGCGGTGGGCATGTCCCAGTGAAAGAGCGTGACCCACGGGGTGATGCCCGCGGCGAGCAGTTCATCCGTGAGGCGGTCGTAGAAATCAAGCCCGGCCTTGTTCACCGGCCCCACGCCGGCGGGCATGACCCGCGGCCACGCGACGGAGTATCGGTAGGCGTGCAGCCCCATGTCCTTCATCAGGGCCACGTCCTCGCGGTACCGGTTGTAGTGATCGCAGGCAACGTCGCCGTTGTGGCCGTGGTAGATCGTCCCCTCCTGGCGGCAGAGCGCATCCCAGACGCTGTCGCCGCGGCCGTCGGCCTTCGCCGCGCCCTCGACCTGGTACGAACTGGAGCCCGCGCCCCACACAAATCCGTTCGGAAACATGCACAACCCTTCCTGGAAACGCCGCCACAATCAACCCATCGTCAGCAACCGCCCCGCTCCCACGCGGCATAAAACGTCTCGACATCGCTCCCGTCCACGCCGCCGTCGCCGTTCACATCGGCCACGCCGTCCCCCGACTCCCACGCGAGGTAAAAGGCCTCGACATCGCCGCCGTCGATGCCGCCGTCCTCGTTGAAGTCCGCGATGCAGGAGGGGCACGAGACGGGCCCGAAGACCACATCGTCGAAGAACGCGGCCCCCGCCGCGTTGGCGGGCTGATCGAAGCGGATGAGGCATCGCGCCTTGGCCGTGCCCGCGGGCGCGGTGCCGACGACCTTGATGCGCTGGTACGAGTCGAGCATCGACGAGGCGGAGAGCGCCGGCGCGGAGACGGAGGAGATCAGTTGATCGCCCGCGGTGCGCCATTCGATGACGAGCGAGGCGGTGTTGGCCCCCTGCATGCGGTCGCTGCCCCGGTTGAGGAACGAGGCGTACGCCGCCCAGGTCTGCCCGGGCGCGGCGGAGGAATCCTGGTAGACGCCCGAGGAGTTCCACGACCCCGTGAAGTTGCCGAAGAGTTTGCCGCTGCGCGACCCCGAGTACGGGACGCCCGGCTCGGAGTAGGCGTGCCCGAAGCGCGACCACCCCGCGGGCGCGTTCGAGCCGGTGAAGGACTCGAAGCCGGCGTTGGCCAGCCGCTGCTCGATCGGCACGTGCCGGTACGCGCGGACGTAGTCGATCACGAACCGCTGCGGGAAGACCGTCGTCGCGTCGGGGTAGCCGCCCCAGTGCCCGCCCACGGCGGTGTTGAGGATGATGAACATCGGCTCGTGCGGGATGCCCGCGTTGCGGTGCGTGGCCCGCCGGACGCCGTCAACATAGAACTCGATCCGGTCGGGGTACCACTCGCAGGCGTAGGTGTGAAACCCGGCGGAAAAATCGGGGCCGGAGTAACTCGATCCCTGGCTGGGAACATTGGGCCACGCGCCCCAGTGGTTGGTGAAATAGACCGTGTGCCGGTCGTGGCCCAGGTACTCCATGATGTCGATCTCGGGGGGCCAGCGGTTGTTGGGCAACAGCCAGAAGGCGGGCCAGATGCCCTGCCCGGCGGGGAGCTTGGCCCGCATCTCGAACCGGCCGTACTGCTGCTGGAAACGACCCTCGGTCTTGATCCGGCCCGAGGTGTAGGGCGGATCAAACGCGGTGTCGCGGGCGCTGGTGATGGTCAGGTGGCCGTCGGCGACCGTGGTCGAGCCGGTGATGTACGTCTCCCACTCGGAGTTGTAGGGCCAGCGCCCGGTTTCGTGGACCCACTTGGCGGGGTCGAGCGCTGCACCGTTGAACTCGTCGGACCAGGTCGGTTCCCACAGGTCGGGCGGGCACTGGGCCTTCGCCGGGTGCGCGCCGCAGCCCACGACCGCGCCCGCGGCAAGAAGAGGGAACAGGAACATGGGGAGTCTCATGGATACCTCCGCGCGGATCAAACCCCCGATCTCTCGATCACGAAAACCCTCCCGCCCGCGTGCCCGCGGGCGGGGGAGTGTGTGTGTTGTTGCTTACTGGCAGCCGCCCGCCTCCCACTGGGTGAAGAAGGTCTCGACATCGCCGC
>DDSA01000132.1:3424-13550 GCA_002343715.1 Phycisphaerales bacterium UBA2402
ACGCCGCCGTCCTGGTTGTAGTCGGCGTAGCAGGTCACGGCGTCGGTCTGGATGAGTTCCATGTCGTCCCACCAGGTCGCTCCGCCGGCGTACTCGACCTGCCTCTGGTAGATGAGACAGCGGACAGTCGCTGTCCCTTCGGGGGCCTCGACCTCGCCGGTCTCGAAGTAGTGGTACAAGAGGTCGTTGGCCGCGCCGGTGGCGACGGGCTCGGAGCGCCACGGGTGCTGGTTGACCTCGTAGCCCGTGATGTTGTCGCCGTTGGCGTTGAAGAACTCGATGGTGAGGAAGACATCGTTGCCGTCGGCGATGGTGTCGCCCGCGCTCGTGGTCGCCCAGCCGCTGGCCTTCCACATCGTGCCGGGGATGGTGGGGACGTTCTGGAGCCAGCCGCTCCCGGCGACGGGCGCGTTGTAGCCGCCGAAGAGTTTCGCGGCGTAGGTGCCGGTGCGGGGGTTTTCATCGGCGTTGGCCTGGCCGTTGCCGAAGTTCACCCAGCCCGCGAAGGGGCTGCCCAGGCAGTTGGCCACCTGCGTCTCGAAGGAGGGGTTGCTCAGCACGTTGCCGCCGCCCACCTGGTTGAGAACGAAGTCGTCGTACCACGCCGCGCCGCCGACCCAGTTCGCCTGCTCGGCGATGGCTACCAGGCGCACGCGGGCCGTGCCCGCCGGGGCCACGGCGGGGGCCACGGTCTGCATCACATGCGTGAAGGCGGTGGGGGCGCTGAGTTTGCTGCTGATGTGCTCTTGCGGGCCGGTGATCTGCGCCCCGCCGGAGTCGAAGAACTGGATCTCGAGGAAGACCCGCGTGCCCCGGTCGTCGTTGATGTCGTCGGGCGTGCCGTTGTCGTTCCACGACAGGGCGTCCCAGTCGGGGTTCAGGACCATGCCGCTGGCCTCCCAGACCTGGCCCTCAGCGGCGGGGGCGTCCTGGAAGAAGCCGCTGTACCCGATCGGGCAGCAGAAAGGCCCGAACATTTTGACGGCGCGGATGCCGCTGAAGAAATAGAAATCGATGTTCTGCACGTTCCCGAACTGGGTCCAGTCCCGGGCGACGGTGCACCGGTCCTCGAACCCGGGGTTGAGCAGGACGTTGGTCTGCGCGCCCGCGAGGGGCGCGATGGCCGCGGCGGCGGCAACGACGGCGTGTGTGATCCTCATGCGAAACCTTCCTCCCGAAAGTAAACTCTCCGACGGCAGCATGCCCGGGCACCGGACGGAACACCCGTCGGGAGACCCGCGCGTCTATCACGAATCACGACTCCGGCCCGGCGATCACGAGGGATTGCGCCACAGGTCGGAGGGTGTATTGATCCAACCCCAGGGGCGTCCGGTGCCCAGCGTCGGCGGCTCCAACCGCACCCAACCTTCGCGCCCCGTGGCGTAGAAATCCTTGGCGTCCAGGTCCCCAGCGCCCTGCAGCCGGTCGTTGCCGTCGTTGGGCGGACGGAAGGACATCGCCGACCCGTCGAGCAGGGCCATGGTGGCCGCTTTGCCGGGGTGGCGGGTCGTCGGCTGATCGTCGGCGCACCACAGTCCATCGGGGTAGGTGCTGTTCCAGAAGCGGGTGTCCTCTTCCATGAAGATCGGGATCGATGGGAAGATAACCAGTTCGTCCACGCGCGCGACGGGAAACGTCGGGTAGAAGATCTGCCCGCTGGGGCGCGTGTGATAGGCCACCTTGGTGTCCAGCCCGAGCCGGGCGCCGCTCACGCACTGCATGAATGTGTAGTCAAAGTCGAGTTCGGTGTTGATGTTCAGGCGGCTGGCGTCGGAGGTGGTCGTGCCGCCGATCTTCTGACGCTTGTTGGTGGGGCACTCGCCGCAGACATCGACGTTCGACAGGTATTGATAGAGCAGGCCGTGCTTGACGTACCCCGGGCGGGTCTCATCGGGCAGGCGCGCCCACGCGGTGTACCCACCCTGTCCCGTGCCGCCGGGAGCGGGGATCACGCGGTTGGTCGCCGGGTCGCGGAGCATGTCGGTCCAGATGCGATCCTTGTTGTCCAGGGCGTACATGTTGGTCGCCTGGCCGAACTGCCGAAGGTTGGAGAGGCACTTGGTCATGCGGCCCATGTCGCGGGCCTTGCCCAGCGCGGGCAGGAGCACGCCGATCAGGACCGCGATGATCGCGATGACCACCAGCAACTCGATGAGCGTGAAGGCGCGGGGGGCGGCGGGTCTGTCGGCGGGCTTCATCTTCGCATCTCCCTGTAGGTGTTCGCTCGGTCCTGTGTTCGGTGGTGCTCGTCGGGTCGATTCGATCTTTCACGAGGGGCGCGTGCCGTCGGCCAGCACCCGCACCGGCTCCCGCGGCGGGGGGGCCGTGGTCCGGTTGACCTCGAAGCGCGTCTGGCGCACGAGTGTGAACCGGCGCGGCTCGGACCCGTCATATTCCTCGGCGGTGGTGCTCGAGAGCCACCGGGCCGCCTCCATGCCCAGCATCCGCGCATCCTGCACCACCGCGGTGCAGGTGGGGAAGGTGTGCAGCCGCACATCGCTGTCGTCGAACCCGATGATCGAGAGTTCGCTCGGCACGCGGATGCCCATCTCCAGGCAGCGCCGCAGCGCGCCCACCGTCGCCAAAGGGTCGGTGATGAAGATCGCGGTGGGGGGACGGGGCAGCCCCATGAAGCGGGTCACGGCGCTCGCGGCGTTGTCCGCCGTGGCGTAGTTCTCGGCGATGAGTTCGGGGTCGATCTCCAGCCCGGCATCGCGCATCGTGGACTCGTAGGCCGCGCGACGGTCGGCGTGGTCGGTGTCCGCGACCGAGTGGACGATCAGCCCGATGCGCCGGTGGCCCAGGTCGATCAGGTGACGCACCGCCCGGACGCTGTCGAGGCTCGAATCGGTGCAGACGTAGTTCACGCCCGGTTCGGAGAAGCGGTCGGCGATCACCACGGCCGGGAATCCCTCCTCGGCGATCTTCACGCACATCTGCCGCGTGTGCGCGAACGTCCGCAGCACCACGCCCCGCAGCCCCTTGCGGGCGAAGAACTGGGCATAGGTTTCCTGCGGGGACTTGTCCCGCGCGATGGAAATGATCTTCACGTCGTAGCGCTGCTCGTGCACGCCCTCGAGGATGCCGCCCAGCACCGCCTGGTCGAAGTTGCCGTGGTCGGCCTTCACGATGTCGCCGGGGTAGACCAGACCCAACACCGCCTGCGAACGCTGGCTCAGCCGCACGTAACTCGCCTTGTCCGCCACTTCCAGCACCTTTTTCCGCGTCCCCTCATCGACGTGCGGATGGTTGTTCAGCACCCGCGACACGGTCGCGACGCTGACCCCGGCTTGCTTGGCTATGCGGCGGACGGATGCCATGAAAAGTGACCCGAAGAAACAATCGATCAAACAATCTGAAACATGCTGAAACTGTTTCAGGTACGCATCAGCATACATCGGGCGATTGATGCTGTCAAGCCAAATTCCGTCAGGTTGCAAGATAATCGAGCGCTTTTCGTGATCGAAATGTACAATGCACTAACATAAACCTATCGGATTTACGGACGGGGCGGGGCTTGCTCTCGGCAATGCCCAACAATCGCCGATACCCCGGCCCCGATCCATGCACCTCGTCCACTTCATCAAATGGCTGCGGCTCCGCGATGGGGGCACGGTGCGCGCCGTGCTGGACCTGTGCTCGGGCCTGGCCGAGCGCGGGCACACCGTGACGGCCCTCTCGTGCGATGATTCAGGTGTACCTGACTCGTGGCGAGACCCGCCGAAATCCGGATTGCCCCGTTCGGTGGTGATCCGTCTCGCCGATCCGCTCTGGGAACGGGGGGGGCGCACCATGGAGTCGGCCACACGCGACACCCTGACGCAGTACTTGCCACGAGCGTCGGTGCGTGCCGCGGCGGAGGTGCTGCGCGGGGCCGATGGCTTGCACCTGCACGGGGTCTGGGCCAACTGCAACCACCAGTTGGCGCGGCTGGCGCACCGCGCGGGCGTGCCCTACACGATCAGCCCGCACGGGATGCTCGACGACTGGAGCATGAGCCAGGGCGCGGCGAAGAAAAAACTGCACCTGTCGCTGCTGAGCCGAAAGACACTCCATCATGCCCGCGCGGTTCATTGCACCGCGCAGGCGGAACTCGACCAGGCCAAGTCGCACTTCCCCAACGGCCGGGGCGTGGTGATCCCGCTGCTCTTCGATGCCGCGGCGTTCGGCGCGCTGCCGGGGCAAGGCCCCGCACGCGGGGCCTTTCCAGCGCTCGCGTCGGAGTGGCCGAAGGTCCTTTTCCTCAGCCGTCTGCACGCCAAGAAGGGGGTGGACCTGCTGATCCGAGCGCTCGGGTCCTCGGCCCGGCTGGGCGCTCCCTTCACGCTCCTCCTGGCGGGGCCGAGCGACCCGCCCGACTACGCGGATTCACTGCGAACGCTGGCCCGCGAAGAGGGGGTGGCCGAGCACGTTCACTTCCTCGGCATGGTCACGGGGCCGCTGAAACTCAGCCTGTACCAGGCGGCGGACGTCTTCGCGCTGCCGACGAGTCAGGAGAACTTCGGGTACGTGCTCTACGAGGCCCTGGCCTGCGGCCTTCCCGTGATCACCACCCGGGGCGTGGACATCTGGCCCGAACTCCAGGCCAGCGGGGGCGCGAGCATCGTGGAGCGCGAAGAGCGGGCCGTGCGCACCGCGATCCGCGCCCTGCTCGACGACCCCGAGGCACGACAACGCATGGGAGAATCCGGGCGAATCTGGGCTTTGCGGCACCTGGACCGTGAGGCGACCCTCGATGCGTACGAGGCGATGTACGCGGGCCGCTCCTGACGCGTCCGGACATCGCTCGCTCGCACGCGGCTCAATCGTCCAACGGGGCCCATTCTCTGCCGGCCAGGTCGCGCAGTCGGTCGGCCATCGCGCTCAGCAGGCGGGACTCGCGGTCCCGGTCGCGCCGGGGGCGGGCCTGCGCGTTCAGCACGATCGGCCCCGGAATGACCTTTCCTGCGCCCGGCTCGGCTTGGCGTGCCTTGAGGTCGAACTCCGTGTCATCGGTCGCCAGGAACACGAAGCGCCGCTCGGCGCGGCCGTCCTGGGTCGGGCCATCACCCGATGAGAGCATCGCCATTTCCACACGCGCGCCGGCGACCTGGGCGGCGGCGTTGACATCGTTCCAGTCCGCCCGCACCGTCAGCCCGGGCGGGTCGCCGGTTATCCCCGGATCAACTGCTACTTTCGCAGGCCCGCACGAGACCAGCCCGATCGCCATGAGAAACATGCAGCGGATCACGATTCTACCGTAGCGCCATCCGCCGTGCGGCCACCCAGGCCCACCCGCACCGTCCACCAGACCCGCAACTCATCGCCCGGGGCCACTTCGCGGACGCCCGTCCCCGGCCACCCTTTTCCTTTCAAACGGAAGCCGTCGTTGACCATGCTCACCGGCTCCAGGCAGAAGGACTCGCCGGGCACCCCGTCCACCACCGGTGAATAGACCACCGCGTGCCCCAACCGCGGCGAGCACTCGAAGGCCGCGGTGAGCGGACCCCATTCGATCCGTGCCGCACCGTCGAACCCCGCGAAGCAATCGTCGAGGAACTCGGTGCCCAACGACTCACCCAGGGCGAGGCGGCGCGACACAGCATCGGCCCGCGCGGGCTGTGTGGGGATCATCTTTTCGCAGGGATATCGGCCCGTGGTGCGGAGCGTGATCCGGGCCTCATGCCCGTTGACGGTGCGTTGCCAGAAAGGGTGAAACCCCACCCCGGCGGGGAAGGGCTGTGATCCTGCGTTTCGAACCGCGAGGTCGATCCGCAGGCGGTCGTCACTCAGTTCGTAGCGTACTTCCGCGCCGAAGCGCCAGGGCCAGTTGCTGTCCTTCACTCCGCTCGATTCATAGGCGAGGCGGGCCGAGCCGGGGGCGCGGTCGAGGATGCGCCACACCCGCGTCTTGACATCGCCGTGGATCGCCGTGCCGTCGGGCCAGTCCGCGCGGAGCACGCGTTCCTTCCCGCCGTAGCGGAACGAGGCCCCGGCGATGCGGTTGGACCAGGGCGCGAGAAGGTAGCAGGACAGATCATTGAACCACGCCGGGCGCTGTGGCGCGGGCCGCATCAGCGGGTGCCGCGTGCCCGAGCCATCGCGCCACGAGAACTCCGTCAGCCCCGCGCCCAGCGAAGGCAGAACCCCGATGCGCAGCGGGCCGCTCTCGATCTCGATGATGCTCATGCGCCCGCCGCCAGCGGCTCACTTCGCGTCGGCCGGCGCACAGACCGAGTCGCACGGCCCGCACCACCCCAGGGGGCAGCCCGTCCGCGCCACGTTGTACCCGGCAAACCCCAGAAGGGCCAGCCCGACAAAGGCGATGAGTGATTCGATGATTCCGGTGCCGCGGCGACGCTTCATGAATGAACTCCTCGTTGCAACTGATCCGCGTGATGATAGCGGGCGTCCGGGTCGGCCCGATCGGCTCTCCCAACTTTCTCCGTACGTTCATGCTCGCGTGATGATCGGTTCGGGCGTTCGTGAACGTACAATCCACGGATCATTCTCGACCCGGAGGCCCCTCATGACCACCATCTCCCGCCAACCCGCCGCCGCCCCGCACTCCAACGCCGACCCGCTTCAACTGATCGATGTGGATCACGTGCAGTTCTACGTGGGCAACGCCAAGCAGGCGGCCTTTTTCTACGCCCACTGCTTCGGCTTCCAGATCGAGCAGGTGGGGGACCTGACCACCGGCTACCGCGATGCGGCGCACTACCTGCTGACGCAGGGGAACATCCGCTTCATCCTCTCCTCGGGCCTGACGCCCACGCACCCCTCCAACATGGAAGTCGCCATGTACGGCGACGGCGTGAAGGACATCGCCTTCACGGTCTTCGACGCCGAGAAGGCGTGGGAGAAGGCCGTGAGCAACGGGGCCGAGAGCGCCTACGAGCCTCGGACCTGGCGCGATGAGCACGGCACGGTGACGATGGCCGGGATCAGGACCTTCGGGCGCGTCTGCCACTCCTTCGTGAGCCGCACGGGGGCCTACGACCTCACGAAGGTCAAGCAGGGCGGTCTGTTCAAGCCCAAGTTCAAGCGCCTCGAAGGGGGCGTGTGCGCCCCCGCCGCGGGCTGCGCCCCGCAGATGGGCGCCGGCTCCTCCATCCTCGCCATCAACGAGCACAACAAGAAGAACCCCTGCGGCCTCAAGTACGTCGATCACCTCGTCGGCAACGTCGAGATGGGCAAGATGAACCACTGGGTGAAGTTCTACGAGAACGTCCTGGAGTTCTCGATGTTCAAGCACTTCGACGACAAGGACATCTCCACCGAGTACTCGGCCCTGATGTCGAAGGTCATGGCCAGCGGCAACAACCTCATCAAGATCCCCATCAACGAGCCGGCCCCCGGCAAGAAAAAGAGCCAGGTGCAGGAGTACCTCGACTGGCACTCCAACACCCCCGGCGTGCAGCACTTGGCGCTGCGCACCGATGACGAACTCCACTCCATCGCGGCGCTGCGGTCGCGGGGCGTGGACTTCCTCACCCTGCCCGACACCTACTACGAGCAGGTGTGGGACCGCGTGAACGGCACCCTCCGCCAGCACGGCAAGGACGTGGTGAAGGAAGACCACAAGCGGGTCCACGACCTGGGCATCCTCGTCGATGCCGATGATGAGGGGTATCTCCTGCAACTCTTCACCAAGCCGCTGCAGGATCGGCCCACGCTCTTCTTCGAGATCATCTGCCGGCGGGGCAGCCAGTCCTTCGGCAAGGGGAACTTCAAGGCCCTCTTCGAGGCACTGGAGATCGAGCAGGAACGCCGCGGGAACCTGTGAACGTTCCGGCGTAAGTCCGACCTGTCCGCGCGCTGTCGCGTAGCATCGCACGATGGGCGAACCCACGCCGCACAACCCGCCTGAATCACCCGGCACGCTCCTGTGCTTCGCCGCCGAGCGGCGTTTCTACGGCGATGTGATCGTGAGCGAGCGCGAGGTCTTCGCCGGGCCGGATGTGGAGCCCGGAGCCGACCCCGCCCGCGAACTCCGCTGCCCCGAGGGCGAGTACAACATCGCCCCGCTGCTTGCGCGGCTTGCCGAGCCGCCCGAGTTGATCGTGGTGCGGGCCGATGCCTCGATGCGGGCGGTGCCCGTGAACCTCGACTCGGCGAAGGCTCCGAAGGTGCTGCTGCTGGGCGACACGCACCACATGCCCCGGCCCATCCGCACGGTGCTCGCGTACCTGCGGCGCGAGCGGTTCGATCTGGTCGTGGGGGAGTTCAACCGCCAGCACCTTCACTTTTTCAGGGAAGCGGGCATCGCCAACATCGCGTGGATCCCGTGCTACACGCTCGCGCCGTGCGAACGGGAGCCTGTCGCCGCGCCCGGGCACGCGCTCTGTTTCGCGGGGCAGGCGGGGGCCTATCACCCCTACCGCCGCATGATCCTCGATCACCTTGAACGCCGCGGCGCGCCCCTCACCCGCTTCTACGGCACCAGGGAAGAAGCCGCGGCCCTCTACGCCGACAGCACGATCACGCTGAATGTCAGCCTCAATGGTGACCTGAACCTGCGCGTGTTTGAGACCATGGCGGCGGGCGGGTTTCTCCTCACCGACCGCCTTTCGACCGAGAGCGGCCTGCCGTTGCTCTTTACCGAAGGTGAGCACCTGGCTACCTACGACAGCCCCGAGTCTCTCGACGCGCAGATCGAGCGTTATCTTGCCGACCCCGGCGCTGCCCGCCGCATCGCCGCGGCGGGGAGGGCGGCGTATCTTCGATCCCATCGCCCGGCATTGAAACGGGCACAGCTCCGCGCGGCCCTGGCGGGCCAATCGCTCCCCGATGAACTGACCCTTCCGCCGATCACGCGCCCCGCCGCGGCCCGCCCGTACGGTGATGACATCGACGGCCGTGCCGCGGTCTATGAGTTCGTTCAGGAGCTGCACCGAGTCCGTCCCGCGGCGCGGGCGTTGGTGATGCCGTCGGTCGATCCCCGCTTCGCCTCGGACCTCGCCGACCTGCCCCGGCTGACGTCGGATCGCGCGGCGACCGGACCCGCCTCGTGGGCGATTGCGCTCTGCACGGTCAACGACCTGTGGGACCAGTCTCTACTGGGCGCGATCCGCGAGGGGCGGGTTGAGTTTCTTGTCATCGTGAACACCTGGCGCGATGCCGCGGCGAATGAACTGCTCGCGCGGGTTCAATCCGTCGGGCTGCACCTGTGGGCGCGCCGGCCCGTGCTGGCCGGGGTTCAAAGGCCCAGGGCCGAGGCCGCTTCGCTGTGACGCTGGACAAACGCGGCGTTATCGATGAGCCGCACATCGCCCACACGCGCGGCGATCAGGGCGCGGCAGACCCCGCCCCCGCGCGGAGGCCCCAGCGTCGCCGCATCGCGCACCACGGCGTATTCGGGGACGATGCCGGCTTGGGAGAGGACGCGGCGCATCGCCGCTTCGGCGGCGGGGGGCTGTTTCTCTCCCGCCGCGGCGCACAAGGCCCGCGAGAGCGCGAGCGCCCGGGCGCGATCCTCGGCGGAGAGGAATCTGTTGCGGCTGCTCATCGCCAGACCATCGGCCTCGCGCACGGTCGGCTCGCCGACGATCTCGATGTCCAGACCGTGCTGCTGCGTCATGGCCCGGACCACTTGCAGTTGTTGCCAGTCCTTCTCGCCGAAGACCGCCGCCGCCGGACGCACGAGGTCGAAGAGCCGCTTCACGACGCGGCAGACGCCCGCGAAATGGCCGGGGCGGTGCGCATCCTCCAGACCGGGCCGCGTCGCCACCTCGGGCAACCGTGGCGTCGGCACGTCCTCATCGGGCGGGTAGACATCTTCGACCGCCGGCGCGTACACCATCGAGCACCCCGCAGCGCGGCAGAGGTCCAGGTCGGCCTCGAGCGTCTTGGGGTAACGGGCGAAGTCGGCGGGGTCGTTGAACTGCGTGGGATTCACGAAGATGCTGACGATGCACCCGCCCGTCCACCCGTGCGCCGCGCTCTGCTTCGCGGCACGCTCGATCAGCCGCGCGTGCCCGGCGTGGAGCGCGCCCATCGTGGGCACGAAGACCGCCGGCCCGGTGCGGGCGGCGCGAAGGTCGGCGCGGGTGGTCACGAGTTTCACGCCCGCAAGCGTGGGCGGGGCGCGGCCCCGGGGCAAGCGCCGGCCGTCAGGCCACCCCGGCCCGTTCCCCCCGGAGGC
>DDSA01000166.1 GCA_002343715.1 Phycisphaerales bacterium UBA2402
TCCAAGGGCAGCGCGAACCCGGTTGGCCGGCTGGTGCTGATGCTCTTCGGCTACCGCCCGCCCGAGGAGGACCCCGCCAACGCGCCCCACTGGGAACGCAGCGATGCGGTCTGCACCGCGCTGCAACTCACGAACTTCTGGCAGGACGTGCGGCGGGACTATCTGGAGCGGGACCGGGTCTACCTGCCCCTGCGTGAGACCGGCCTTTCCGCGTCCGACCTCGCGGCGTGGATCGAGTCGCCGACGCGGGCGGCACGGGAACGTTTTCGCGCGGCGCTGCGGCCTCTGGCGGCGCGGACCTGGGGGTTGTTCGATGCGGGCCGGGGGTTGCCTGAACTCTTGAGCGACGAGGCCGCGCCGGTGGTGCGGCTTTTCATCGCGGGTGGAGAGGCGGTGCTGCGCAAGATCGCGGCGATGGAGTTTGAAACACTCTGGCGCAGGCCGCGTCTGTCGAAGGCCGCGAAGGCGTGGCTGGTGCTGCGTGAATCGTGGCACCGCCCGACGGGCCGGCGCGGGAGCGACCCCGGGCCGGTGTTCGGCGGTGTTCGTCATGACGCGGCCCGCCGTACCGGGCCGAAGCCCGATGCCACGATCATCGTCGGCGCTGGGCTGGCCGGGATGGCGGCCGCCGTCGAACTCGCCGAACGCGGCGAGCGCGTGATCCTGCTCGAAGCACGCCGGCGGCTGGGCGGGCGGGCGGCCTCGTTCGTCGATGCGGGCACGGGCGAGACGCTGGACAACTGCCAGCACGTCACGCTGGGGTGCTGCACCGAGTACCTCGACCTGTGCCGACGTGTCGGGGCTTCCGACCGCTTTGAGTGGCACGCCGAGCAATACTGGATCGAAGCGGGCGGGCGCGAATCGATCCTCCGGCCCGGCCTGCTCCCCGCGCCGGCGCACTACGCCGAGGCCTTTCTCGCGGCGGCGTTCCTGACGATGCCGGACAAACTGGCGGTGGGCCGGGCGATGCTCGCCATCGCCGCGGCGGACCCGCGCGAGTTCGCGGGCCGCACGTTCGGGGAGTTGCTCCGCGAGCGTGACCAACCGGCGGGCGCGGTCGATCGGTTCTGGTCGCCGATCATCGTGAGCGCGTGCAATCTCTCTGTGGAGCGTGTCAGCGCTCCCCTGGCGATGAAGGTCTTTCGGGACGGGTTCCTCGCGCCCGGCCTGGGCGCGAGGGCGGGGCTGATCGGTGTGCCCCGGGTGCCGCTGGCGCGGCTGTACGACGGCGTCGAGCGTATGCTGGCGGAATCGGGGGGAGAGGTCTGTCTGGGCGCGACCGTGGAACAGGTGTGGCACGACCGCGTGCAGATCGACGGCGAGGAACTGCGGGGGCGGGGCGTGATCTGCGCCCTGCCGGTCGAAAAGGCGTGCCGCGTCATCGCGCCCGAGGCCCGCGCGGGAGACGACCGCCTGCCCGCGATGGAGGGCGTCGAGTTCAGCCCCATCCTCGGCGTACACATCGAGTTTGACCGCCCCGTGCTGCGCCGTCCGCACGCCGTTCTGGTGGACCGGGGGACGCAGTGGCTCTTCCGCAAAAACGAATCGGGCTCGCGCCTGCACGCCGTCGTCAGCGCGGCCGATGATTGGATGGATCTGGGCGAGGTGGAGATCACCGAGCGGATCGCGGCGGACTGCGCCGCGTGCCTGCCCGCGGCGGCGAACGCCCGCATCACGTGGGCGCGGGTGGTGAAGGAACGCCGGGCCACCTTCGCCGCGACCCCGGCCTTCGACCTCGCCCGACCGTCCAACCGGGGCACACTGCCCCACCATGTCATCCTCGCGGGTGATTACACAGATACCGGTTGGCCGGCGACGATGGAGGGCGCGGTGCGCAGCGGACGGGCCGCGGCGAACGCACTCGACACTTCCCTAACCTTCCAGCACCCATCACACCGGCGGACCTGATCCGCCCCCTCACCCGATCGGGAGCACCCTATGTCAACGCCCGTCCCCCACCTCATCGCCAATCGCCCTGTGCCCCCGGCGCAACCCGGCTCGGGGCACACCGTCACCAACCCCGCCACGGGTGAAGCGCTGGGGCTGGTGGAGATGGACTCGATCCGCGCGGCGGACGAGGCCGTCGCCGCGGCGTACGAGGCTTTCCCGGCGTGGGCGGCGACGCCCGTGGGGGATCGGTGCCAGGTGATGTTCCGCTACAAGGCGCTGCTGGAGCAGCACTTCGAGGAGTTGGCCGCGTCGATCGTGCGCGAGCACGGGAAGACGATGGCCGAGGCGCGGGGCGATGTCCGCCGCGGGATCGACTGCGTGGAGTTCGCCTGCGCGGGGCCGACGCTGCTGATGGGCCGCAGTTTGCCGCAGATCGCGGTGAGCACCAGTTTCTGCCGGACGGAGGACAGCGGCGGCGTGGGGATCGATTCGAGCGTGGACCGCGTGCCGCTGGGCGTGTGCGTGGGGATCACCCCGTTCAACTTCCCGGTGATGGTGCCGCTGTGGATGTGGCCGATGGCGGTGGTGTGCGGGAACACTTTCGTGCTCAAGCCCAGCGAGAAGGTGCCTCTGAGCGCGGTGCGCGAGGTGGAACTGGCGCACCGGGCGGGCCTGCCCCCGGGCGTGCTGAACCTCGTGACCGGCGGGCCTCGGGTCGTGGACCATCTCATCACACACGCCGACGTGAAGGCGGTGTCGTTCGTCGGCTCGACGAAGGTGGCCCACCACATCTACCAGACGGCGACGCGGGCGGGCAAACGGGCCCAGTGCATGGGCGGGGCGAAGAACTACATGGTCATCATGCCCGATGCCAACCGCGATGTGGTGATCGAGGGCGTGGTCGGCTCGGCCTTCGGCAACAGCGGGCAGCGGTGCCTGGCGGGGAGCGTGGCCATCGCCGTGGGCGATGCGGCGGAGTGGTTCGTGCCCCGGATCGTCGAGGCCGCGAAGAAGATCAAGGTCGCCCCGGGCGGCGAGGCGGGCGTCGGCATGGGGCCGGTCATCGACAGCGCCAGCAAGCAGCGCATCCTGGGCTTCATCGAGAGCGGCATCGCCGACGGGGCGGCGCCGGTGCTCGACGGGCGGGAGGCGGCCCTGCCCGCCGCGGGGTGCTTCGTGGGGCCGACGGTCTTCGACCGCTGCAGGCCCGGGATGCGCATCATCGAGGAGGAGATCTTCGGCCCGGTGCTGAGCATCGTGCGCGAGGAGACGCTCGACGCGGCACTCGCGACGCTCAACCGCTCGCGGTACGGGAACATGGCGGTGATCTTCACCGCCGGCGGCTACAGCGCCCGCCGCTTCCGCACCCACGCGCAGGCGGGGATGATCGGCATCAACGTCGGCGTGCCCGCGCCGATGGCCGTCTTCCCGTTCGCGGGGTGGAAGCAGAGTTTCTTCGGCGACCTGCACGCCAACGGCGAGGACGCGGTGAAGTTCTACACCGAGAGCAAGGTGGTGGTCACGCGGTGGGTATGATGCGGCGCACCGGTGCCGGGCCGCGCGGGGGGGGTCGGTGCGGGTCATGTGCCGCGCGCTTGACGGGGGAATCATGCGGGTTTCAACGTGTTGGAGAGCGTGGCCGCTCGCGGCGGGTTGTGTACTGAGCGTGGCGGGGTGCACAGCGCACCTGGCCACCCGGGCGGACACACCGGGGGCCCAGGTGCGGGAAGGCATCGTCTACCACCTGCCGCGCACGGTGCTGATGGTGAGCATCAACTACAGCATCTATCAACCCGTTGGGGTTGAGGCGGAGTTGGTACCGGACAACAATCTGAGCAAGATCGGAAGATCGATCCTGCGCACACGCGACGGCAAGCCCGTCGTCATCAACAATGCCGGCCAACGGGTGCCCGTCGGGGATGGCGACAAACTCAGCGCGGCCGGCGAGCACTACGCCGTGGTGTTGTTGAAAAAGCCAGTCAGCAACTCGAAACTCATCGCGATCGCCGACGGCCCGGTGGCGGTGTTGCGGAGTTCCGAGGCCGATCCCGGCATGGCGTTCCTGCTCGATCCCGAGGCGCTGAGCGCCTTCGCGGTCGATGTGGAAAAGGGCAAAATCGAGATCACCGAAGACGGCGTCCTCACGGGCATCAGCACGGTGTTCGATGACAAATCCAAAGAAGTTGTGAGCGGACTGGTGGCGAGCGGGATCTCCGTGGCGAAACTCGCCGTCGGACTACTGGGCGACAGGTCTGAGGGCACGTCGTGGACCGAACTCGCGCCGATCTCGCAGGTGTCGGTCGCGATCCCCGTTCGACTGTCGGAGTTTGAAGTTCAGGAAAGCGGCAAGGACCTGATCTGGACGAGCGATGTGCAGCCCTCGCAACTGGGGACATACAAAGGTGCTCTTCTCGATGACTGCAACATCCAGAAGATTACCATCCGCATGAACGCCCCGGGCACTCTGGCCCGAAGCATCAAGATGACCGCGCGAGCGCTCGAGGAATCGTCCGCGCTGTCTCGGTCGAAAAATCAGTCGGGGGCGCTCAAGGGGCTGGTGTTCCGCGCTCCCGGTCCCGTCACACTCTCGGTCTGCGCCGGCCCATTCCCGAAGTGCGAGGCAACAAAGCATTTGCCCTCGAGCGTGCCCATCGCCACCGAGCAGATGACGATGGGCGAAGCGGGCGGGTTCTTGTTCATGCCGATCGAGAGCCGCGCGTTCTCGAAACGGACGTACGGCCTCACCCTCTCGAAATCGACCGGCGGCATCACCGAGTTCACGTTCGACGCCACCGCCCAGGCGCCCGCGATCACGGGCATGCTCAGCACCCAGGCGGAATCGGCTCAAAAGGCATTCACGGACTGGGACACCCAGCGGATCAATGCCGAGACCGCCCGCCTCAACGCCGAGCGTGAACTCATCGAAGCCAAGAAGAAACTCGAGGATGCCAGGAGCGGCGGGTGATCCGGTCCCACGCCACCAACCCCACCCCACCCCTCGCACGCGGGGGGCCTACAGCCACTTGCACGACCGCACCGTGCCCGAGGCGGCGGGCCCCTGCGGGAGTTTCTTCTTCTTGCCCAGCATCCCGTTCATCTGCTCCGGGGTGAGTCGGTCGCTGGCGACGATGACGGCGTCCTCGACGCCCGAGCCGCTCTTGCCGGCGAGTCGGTCGGCGGCGCGGAAGGCCGATTCCTCCGCGACCCGGAGGCAGTCGGCGTACAGCAGCACCTCGGCGTAGCGGGCCTTGGGAAGGTCGCCGATGCGCACCACGCACCGCCAGGGCGTGGTGCCCAGGTTGTTGCCCTCATCGTCCACGTTCCCCTCGGGATCGACGTTCAGGACCAGTTCCCAGTGGTCGCGGAGCTGCTCGACGATCTCCTCGGGGCCGAGCATCTCGGGCTTGTCCTCCGGGACGGCCAGGACGGTGCGGTGCTCGTGGCTCGCGGCATCGGCTCCGGCGGGTTCCTCGACCTGCTCGAGGTCGAAGGCCTTGAGGAGTTTCTCGATCCGCTCCTTAAGCGTCGGCTCGGCCCGGATGGTCACGATCTTGTGCTCGTCGATGAACACATAGAAGAAGGGGGCCTCGCTCATCGCGCCGAAGCCGCACATGCCGTCCTCGAAGAAGAAGTCCTTGAAGCGCCGCACCGCGTCGGTGAAGACCTCGATGGGCACCAGTTCGTACGCGATGTAGGGGTCGATCTCGCGGTGGGCATCGTGGCCCAGGACGTCGAGGATGGGGTAGACCCGGCCCGGGAACATGGCGAAGAGCTGGCGGCAGAGCGCGGGGACGCGCTCGGCGGAGAGGACCGCGTCGAAGACGTACCGATCCGGCCATTCCTCCCACTCTTCGCCGTGCTCATCCTCCCCGTCGGCGGGCTCGAAAGTCAGGGTGTACCCCTGGCGCGGGGTCATCTCTTCCACCGGGTAGACGCCCAGCGGGAACTTGAAGTCGCCCTTTTCCTGCCGTGTGAGGTTTTCTTCGAGTTGACAGCCGACCATCGGGCCAGTGTAGCAGGAACAGGGTCCGCCGCTCTCTCATTTGTCCCGGTGCGTGCCGGGCCGTACTATTCCCCTCACATTTGGGGTATGGTGTAACGGTAGCACGAGTGACTCTGACTCACTTAGTCTAGGTTCAAATCCTAGTACCCCAGTTCCTTTTGTTGATCCGGCGACTCCGCCCTCCGCGCACGTTGAGGTGGAATCCGACGAAAGGCCCGCAACACGCGATTCGATCCACCGAGACCTCCGAAGCACCGGAGACGTTCGCGGTACAGCGCAACAATCGGCGATGACCCGGCTGCTTCTTGCGCTCTTCGCTGTGTTCGTGGTGTCGTGCAAACCCGCCGCGCCTCCACCGCCCCCACCACCGCCGCCCATCCCGCTCGACCTGAGCGGCGCCCTGGTGATCGGCGCGAGCGTCTCGGATGGGTTCGGCGCGCTCCTGCCGGGGCAACGGCCCACGGGCCTGCTGCCCATCGGCGTGCGCCTGGCGACGACGCTTGGCGTGCTGGCCGAGGGCGGTACGCCACCGACGAGCATCGCCAGCAGCATGTTCTTCATGAACCCGGAGTTGAACGCGACCAGACAACTCGCCGCGGCGAAGGAGCCGGGCGTGCCGATCGTCTTCGCGCTCGATTACCTCTTCTGGCACGCGTACGGGGCGATGCCCGAGCCGGTGCGCCCGCAACTCTTCGAGATCGGGCTGGAACGGGTCGCCTCGCTGGGCAAGCCCGTGGTGGTCTGCGACCTGCCGGACATGTCGCACGCGATCGGGGCGATGCTCAGCGCGGCCCAGGTGCCTCAGCCGGAGACCCTCGCGGCGCTCAACGCGCGGCTCGATGAGTGGGCGGCGCAGCACCCAAAGGTCGTGGTGCTGCGCTTGCGCGACATGGTGGCGCAGGGCATGGCCGGGGGCACGACCCGGCTTGGCGGGCGCACGTTCACCGGCCCCTCGGCCCGCGCCCTGCTCACCGGCGACGGCCTGCACGCGACCATCGACGGCCAGATCGTTCTATGCCTGGAGATGCTCGATGCGCTCCGCGCCGCGGGCCTCCTGCCGAGCAACGCCGTGTGGGAGACGGATCCTGCGTTGGTACAACGCGCCCTGCAGGAACGCTCGGCCAAGGGTCCGTCGTGACGCGGGGCATTACATCCAACGGTCGCGGCACCGCACGGGATGCTTACATCACCTGCCGCACCTTGATCTGCGTCCCCTCCGCCGATACCACCCGCACCCGGGCGCCGGCCTGGATGAACATGGTCTCGGAGAGCGCGTCGATTCGGCGGCCCTCGATGTCGATCACGCCGACCGGGCGGAGGCTCGTGAGGACGACGCCTTCTTTCCCGATGAGCGCGGCGAGTTTGTCGCGCTCGGCCGCCTCGGCCTGGCGGGCCGCCTCCTGCTGTTCCTCGGTGGGAGCGCCGATGATGCGCCGGCCCAGAGGCGTGTTGGGCCAGATCTTGAACGCGAAGGCCCCGAAGGCCGGGACGAGCACCAGCATCAGCAGCAGCCCGGACAGTCCCCACCGCATGTCGTAACGAAAGAGGCAGACGATCCCCGCGATACCGATGACGCCCGCGATGACGCCCAGGAACCCGCCCGTGGGCAGGAACAACTCGATAAAGAAGAGGACGAACATGAGGGCGATGAGGGCCACGCCCCAGGTGTGTAGTTCCATAGTCTCGCTTCCGACAGGCCCGCCAAGGGCAGTGCCGTACGTGATCGTAAGCATGACGGCCCGGAGTGCCGCCATCCCGTACGAAATGACCATCACCCAAACGTTACCCTCATCCGGGCGGTGAAGTTCGGGCCACCGCGCGGTTGACGACAAATTTCACACAAAATCACAAAAAAGAGTTGGCATCGGCAAAACCGTGTGGCATGTTTGTAGTGGACTTGCGGTTTGTAGGGGACCGGGCGCTCCGTTGGAACGGTGAGCCACAGGGGAGATTCGTGTGTACCCGCCTTCGCGGCATCCGAGCCGCGGGGGCAAACGGAGTGCGGCTGGTTCAGGCCGAACCAGCCCGACCGCTATGAGTGCGCTTTCTCGCAAGCCCGATCTATCCATTCTGACATCGCACTGGCAGGCCGATGTGCAGCAGATGCTCGACGAGCATCACCTCGTCGCCTGGTCCGACCTGCCTCACAGGCGGACCCAGTTCGCGGTGGCCCTGGGGAACTTCCTCAGCGCCCAGCGCGATGCCGAGGTCTTCACGTTCTACGGGAAGCACATCAGCGACCTCGAGTCGTTCTGCTACCAACTGGAGCGTTGCCTGCCGGGGCCGACGCTGGAGCGGCGCGTGCACGGGCCGCGGGGCATCGTGCCCCTGATGCGCACCCGCGACACCATCCGCGGGCGGAACCAGGCCAAGTACAGGTATTACCTCTGGAACGATGCCGATGTCCTCCTCCGCGCGGACAAGGATCTGTTCGGCCAGATCGTCGATGCCCTCTCGGGGGTCGCGGCGGAGGCCGAGTACGTCTCCGACGACCTGCTGCTGATCCATCGCAGCGTCTACATCGGCTCGAGCATCCTCGATGTCTACGCCGAAGACCGCAAGGGCCAGTTCCAGAGTTGGTACGACGACGGGCACGATGAACCGTTCTGGCGCGTCGTCACCGGCGTCCAGAAGCCCGAGTTCCTCCGCTACGGGATTGATGTGCTGGGGAATACGTGATCGTTCCACGCCGGCACGCGCACGGAACACCCCCCGCGGCCCGCGCCGGTTCACTCCCCGTCATCAAACTTCCATGATGAGCGGAACTCCCTCGGGGGCGGCTCGTTCAGGATGATCGCCCGCACCATCTCGACCGGGATGTTGTTCTCCACGAGCACGGCGTCGTGGAACTGCCGGTCGGTCATGCGCCCGGAACCCACGGCCTCCTCGTAGAGCCGGCGGAACTGAAGGCCGCCGATCATGTACGCGACCTGGTACAGGGGGCCGTAGTTGCCCGCGACGGATCGGCGCACCTCCCCCTCGGCGTTGGCCTGCTCGTGGCCGATGCGCTCGGTGAGGAACGCGATCCACTCCGGCGCGGTCATCTGCCCCAGGTGGAACTTGAGGGAGCAGATGATGCGGGCGCAGCGGTGGCTGCGCCAGAAGAGCGCCCCCACGCGGCTGAGCGGATCGGCGTGGAAGCCCCGGTCCCACATCGTCATCTCCCAGTAGAGCGCCCACCCCTCGGTCCAGAAGGCCGTGTTGAACGGACGCCGGTGGGTGTTGCTGCGGGCGCAGGCGTACTGCTGGAGGTGGTGCCCGGGGATCAGTTCGTGGAACACCGTGGCGTTGGAGAAGTGACGGTTGTTGCCGCGCAGGCTCATCAGTTTGTCCTCGTGGGCCATGCCCCCGGTGGGGAATGACACGCTGATCACCTCGCCGCCGGTGAAGAAGGGCGTCACCAGCTGCCGTTGCGGGGACATCATCTCCATCCGCCAGACTTCGTCCGCCAGGTCGGGCACGGTGATGAGGTCCTTGTCACGCAGGAAGGCCACGGCCCGATCCGAGAGTTCACGGATGAGCGCCGGCTGCTCACCCGGCTGCACGTGGTCCTGCTTGGCACGCTCCAGGGCCGCGCGCCAGTCGTTGCCCAGGCCCAGGTCCGCCGCGGCCTTCGCGTATTCGGCCTCGCACCAGGCCAGTTCGCGCTCCCCGATGGCGATGAGTTCCTCGGGCGTGTAGGGGATCATCTCGGCATCGAGCTCGGCGAGCAGCGCCTCGCGCCCGATGGGGACGCCGACGATGATGTTCTCGTTGCCGCGGGTGATGCCCACGCCCTTCTCCCGCACCGCCGTGGCGTACGCCGCGAACGCGTCGGTCACGGCCTTGTACGGCTGTTCGCACCACCAGGTAAAGAGCGGGTCGTACCCGGCGCTGAAGTCGTACCAATCCGTCAGCGTGTCGCGCAGCGAGTTGATGCGGGCCAGGACATCGCGCGAGAACGAGGGTGTCACGGCGGGAGGCTCGCCCTCCTTCGCGGGCTTCAGGCCGGCCTCGAAGGCCTTCTGCGACTCGGCGATCCGCTTCGACAGGTCGTTCAGGCTCGCCGCGGCCTGCGCCGGGCGCGGATCGCGCATCGCCACGCGGTCCTCGGCGAAGGCGAAGATGACCGGCTGGAAGGGTGTGAACACCGCCGCGGCATCAGCTCTGGCTCCGTCGATCTCGAGCCGCCGGCGCGCGTGCGAGACATGGGCCTTGAACAACGTCCGGTCTACCTTGCCCGCCGGCGAAAGCCCTTCGTACGGATCGGACTCGAGCGCGGCCAGGGCTTGATCATAGAAACGGGCCATCCGTTCTCGACGCGCCGGAGAGTCGGGGTACTTGCGCAAAAGCGCCCCCCGATCGGCCTCGTGGCGGGTGATGGCCTGGGCGTACTCGGAGCAGAGTGATGCGGGCTGCGCCGGGGCGAGCAGCGAGCACCAGACGAGCGTGATGACGGCGGTATGGTTCATCGCGGGCAGGGTAGATCGAGCCGGGAACGCGGGAATCCGCCGCACCATACAACGCCTCGGCCCCGCGCGAAGCCGTCCGAACCGAGTGATCACCGGGGCGGAGCGTTGGATCACCCGGGGCCGTCTCGGTGCTCCGGTGAGCGAATAATCACCTCCAGCGCCATGCCAACCACCAAACGCTCGCATCACGCCGCGGCCAAAGCCTCGGACGCCTCGCCCGCGGACATCGGCCCGCGATTCTTCAACCGCGACCTCTCGTGGCTTGAGTTCAACCGGCGGGTGCTGGCCCAGGCCGCGGACGTGACATTGCCGCTCCTTGACCGCGTCCGGTTCCTGACGATCTTCACCAGCAACCTGGACGAGTTCTTCATGAAGCGCGTGGGCCTGCTGAAGCGCGCGGTCCACGCGGGGGTGGACGCGGTGGGGCACGACGGCCTGACACCCCGCCAGCAACTGGCGGCGATCCGCGAACTGGTGAATGAACTGATCGGTCAGCGGGCGACCCTCTTCGATACCGAGATCCGCCCCGCGTTGGACCGCGCCGGGATTCACCTTGTTCGGTACGCAGACTTGGCGACGAAAGATAAGTCCTGGGCGGAAGAGTGGTACCGGACCAATGTCTTCCCCACGCTGACGCCGCTGGCGGTGGACCCGACCCACCGCTTCCCGTTCATCTCGAACCTGTCGGAGAACCTGGCGATCCGGGCCGAGGCGCCCGGTGGCAAAGGGGAGCACCTCTTCGCCCGGCTGAAGTTCCCGCCGAACATCCGACGGTTCATCGCCCTGCCGCAGCGCGAGGAGCGCGCCCAGGGCGTTCGGCTCGTGCACCTGCACGACATCATCCGCAATAACCTTGACGACCTTTTTCCGGGGATGAAACTGACGGAGATCGCGGGGTTCCGCGTCACACGCTCCGCGGGCATCCAGAAGGATGACCTCGACACCGCGAACCTGCTGCAGAGCGTCGAAGCCGATCTCAAGCAGCGGCGCTTCGCCCGCGTGGTAAGGCTCGAACTCGACCCCAAGGTGTCGTCCTCGGTCGAGCGTTGGCTGCTCGACAAGCTCAACATCGACGGGAAGGACCTCTACGACCTCCCGCCCGAGGCTGATTTCACCGGCATCGCCGAGCTCTGCGACCTCGACCGCCCCGACCTGCGCCTGAAGCCGTGGAAGCCGGTCGTGCCGCCGCGCCTGGCCTCGGCCCTGCTGCAGCCCGGCAACGACAAGGCCCCGGCCAACTTCTTCGCGGCGATCCGCAAGCAGGACATTCTCGTCCATCACCCCTACGAGAGTTTCGCCGCGAGCGTGGAGCGGTTCATCGCCGCGGCGGCGGGCGATCCCGACGTGATCACCATCAAGCAGACGCTCTACCGCACCAGCCCGGACTCGCCCTTCATCGAGCACCTGATCCGCGCGGCCGAATCGGGCAAGCAGGTGGCGTGTCTGGTCGAGCTGCGGGCGCGGTTCGACGAGGACCGCAACGTGCGCTTCGCCCGCTCGCTGGAGAAGGCGGGGGTGCACGTCGCCTACGGCGTGCAGGGCCTCAAGACCCACTGCAAGACCAGCCTGGTGGTGCGGCGCGAGCGGCACGGCCTGCGCTGCTATGCGCACCTGGGCACGGGGAACTACCACCCCAAGACGGCGCAGCTCTACACCGATGTGGGCCTCCTGACCTGCGACCCGGAGATCACCGGCGACATGGTCAACCTCTTCAACTTCCTGACCGGGCTGGCGGCGACGCAGTCGTACTCGCGGCTGCTGGTCGCGCCGCACACCATGCGGGGCGGGTTCTACCAGCTCATCGACCGCGAGATCGCCAACGCGAAGGCGGGCCGCCCGGCCCGCATCATGGCCAAGATCAACTCCATGGAGGACCGCGAAACGACTGAAAAGTTGTACGAGGCCTCCGCCGCGGGCGTGCGCATCACGCTCATCGTCCGCGGCTTCTGCTGCCTGCGACCGGGCGTGCCCGGGCTGTCGGAGAACATCCGGGTCATCAGCGTGGTCGGGCGCTTCCTCGAACACTCTCGCATCTTCCACTTCGCCGACGGCAGCGACGACCCGGTTGACGGCGATTGGCTGATCGGCTCGGCGGACTGGATGTACCGCAATCTCTCGAACCGGGTGGAGGTCGCCGTGCCCGTGCTCGACCGCGATGCCCGGGCGCGTCTCTTCGAGATCTTCGCCGTGCACCTCGCCGACCAGCGACAGGCGTGGGACCTTTCGCACGACGGCGCGTACACCCGCCGCACTCCCCAGGCCGATGCGCACCCCGACTCGCCCGCCGCTATCGGCACCTTCGAATCGCTGATGCGGTCGGCGTTGAGCCAATGACCACGCACGCTCCCAAAGCGCCCGCGCATCCGGTGGCATGGGGCGAACCGCGTATGATTCCATATCCGTGCAGAGAACCAACGACCCAACCCCGATGGTCACGCTGGCCTTCGCGGCCAGCATCGGTCTGCACGTGGGGTTGATCTGCCTGTTGGCCTCCGCCGACCCGCCCGCGGTCAAAGTGCGGCGCACAGCCCACACGCGGCTCTTCATCCCGCCCGATCCGCTCCTCCCGCCAACACTCCCGCCGGAGAAGACGGTCGAACCGCCACCGCCCGAGCCTCCCAAGCCCGAACCGCCGCCGCCCGAACCCCCGCCCCCCGAGGTGCCCGAAGTCACCGCC
>DDSA01000080.1:0-308 GCA_002343715.1 Phycisphaerales bacterium UBA2402
TCTGCCCCCCCCAGCCGCGGCATTCATGAGGATGGTGGCATCTTCCGGATCCATGAGGTTGGATGCGATTGTACCGAAGGGCTGAAGGTGGACCGGACCCGCAATGTCCGATTGAACCTTCCGGGGGTTGTCGCGTTCCTTCGGGGTCTCCTGGGCATTGAAAAAGTGTTTCGTCACACTACCCCCTGTCCTTTTGTTTATAACCCCAGGGTCGCGCGACCTGGGGGTTGTCGTTTTCCTGAGCGTTGCCGAATCCGGCGGTATACTCCGGTCAAAGGAGCGCACCCGTGAGACCGCACGCTCGATTC
>DDSA01000080.1:534-63306 GCA_002343715.1 Phycisphaerales bacterium UBA2402
CCCGTGAGACCGCACGCTCGATTCCGGCTTTTCTTCCTCACAACTGAATTGGCTTTCGTCACGAGCGTGCTCTCACTGGTCGGTTGTGCGGCGACACCGAGTCGCAAAGAGTCCGTTGTCAGCGCCCTCGTACAGGTTCAGGTCCTCCAGTTCTCCGTCGATGACCCAACGGCGCCGATTCCAATGCACGTCATCCCAGGCTGCGAAGACAGTCAGCGCACGGGTCTGCTGCCGCAAGAAAGTATCAGTAATCTGCGCAAGGCCGTTGAGTCGATGCCCGGATACCGCAGTATCGCTGACGCCACTCTGTTCGATGTTCCTCGCCTCGGTCAGACCGTGTTACTCCACGGCGACAGGCCGAACAAGTCTGGAGAACTGTTACCTGGACATAGCCTCGAAGTCACTGTCTACGGCAACGATGTCCACCCCAGGCAACCGGTGCTGATGGAAGTGAAGTGGTGGAGTCCTGCGGAAGACCCGGGAAGCACTCAACTCGTCTCGCTCCCCGGTGCGGTCTTTCTGCGGCCGGATGAAGCCATCGTGATGCGTTCACGGCCCGGTCCGCGGTGGTCCACCGCGATCGCCGTGATCACCGCACAGAGTCTTGGCAACGACGGGCGGGTGTTTCAGGCCGAGGTGCCGCGGAGGTGAGCGGTAGGTGGCACCGAGGTGGACTCCACCCGTGCCCGTGCGATCGAGAACCACGGCTCGGCGTCGATCTCGGTGCCAGTGCGACCCGTCGAGCGCCCTCCATCCCGCGCATCGTCCTGGAGGTAGACTGGCACCATGCCGCCGGCCCTCGAACATTCACTCCGCACACGGCTCCGGCGGCACGAGGTTCCTGGCGGGGCGCGGTTCATCACCTTCTCGTGTCACCGGCGGCTGCCGTTGCTCGGGCACCCAGCGAGGCTGTCGCTCCCGGCCTGTATCTCTTCGCGAAGCGATCCCCGCCCAGTCTTCGGCGTCCAGCCGCACTCCGGACACGTACTCGTGTGAAGATCTTTGATCGAGTATTCGCAGCGAGGGCAGGATCCGCTCGCCTGGGAACGCGCCGCTCGGGCGCGGCGCACCTGGTGACGGGCCAGCAGCGCGAAGGGAACCGCCGCGTACCAGATCGGGACGCTGGCAGCGTACAGGAGCGACTTGAACGGCGGTGTGCCCCCATAGGTATCCCCGACGCGCGTGTAGCGAGGCAGGATGTGCCCAAGGTTGCCCGTGCCGGCCGCGTCGTAGAGCCAACCGTTGCTCGCAAGCCCCCCATCCCACACCGAAGAGAGAACGATCACCCGTCCCTGGTGAATGCCGGCGTACATGGGCCAGTTCTGGGACGCAGGCCACGGCGCCCAGGCATTGTGTCCACGCAGGACAAACCACCCGGCGAGGGCCGCAAGGCTGAGCATGACCGCGATGAACGCGGCGGATCTGCGGAGTGCGATCGTGCGCCTCAGGCTCATGCGTCCCTCACAGTGATGGCACCAACGAGTAACCCATGCTGATCAATGGATTGATCAGGGCCAGACCTTTCCCCCCGGCTTCCACGCCAAAGTCTACGAGAGTCTGGGCACCGGGAATCCGGGCACTTGTGCTCACCGCTGCCGACGACCAGCGGGGAGGGCGGTCCGGATTGGGGGTGGGAGCGGCCTGACGTACCATCATGAACGCCTCAGGTCGTTCAGTCTGCCAGACCGAAATGTCTATGCACAATGACAACGTACTCACGGTGTGTTCGATCTGCGACGAGTCCAAGCCGCACGTTCGCCCGCGGCTGTGGTTCGAGAACTCGTGGTGGACATCGACTGGACTGCGGTTCCCGATCAAACTCCAATGGGTTTGTTCCGATTGCCGGCGCACGGAAAGCCGTCGGTCCTTGATTTATGGAATAATCTTGCTGTGTGTAATCGTGGTCGCGGCTGTTGTCATCGCTTTGGGTTTCCAGTACATCTGAGTACACCGTGGTCGTGCGAGCATCCATCCGGAGATTGATGATCGCACGTTCGGCATCATGCACTCGGAACGTTGGTTTCGTCGGAGTATCGGCGTGCGTAACCGCCGACTCTGCCGGAGATCCGCACCCTCGCACCCGGTCGTTGCGCCACTGACAACTCCGTCGCCGCCGCGCTATCCCTCGACCTCTCGGAATGAACGGTCTGACAACAACGTATCGAGCGTGTCGAATGAGATGAGTGCGGACACGTTGGTGCCTCGGATTCCTCGTTATGATCAACGCGGAAGATACATATCTGGGTTCATGTGAATTGCTGAAAAACCCTGCAACGTACTGCGGCTGGCGGTTACATCAAGACGTCCCACATCACGCTGCCTGAGCATCGCCACCGCGCGTGCTGTTTCTATGTGATTGAATCGGCGTTCGTCACTCCACCCCACGTCCGCCTGGGGCTGTTGTATCGAGGACCGTCGCTGCGCTCCAAACAACGATGCGACAAGAGAGCATCGATGGACCTCGGGTCATCATGTGTGTACTTTGTAGAGTACGCTCATTCCATGGACGCACCGACTCCTTCCAACGCGGTACTCGCAGGACTTCGCGATTCGCTCAATCGTCAGGGGAGACTGTACGGACATCGCGCGGTCAGCAACTTCGCCGCGATGAACGGCGTGATCTCGGCGTTGCGCGGCGAGGAAAGCGCAGACTTGACTCCTGCCGAGGTCCGGATCATCCTTGACACTCACTACTGGTTCTCGCAACTGACGGATGCGGATGCCGAAGTGATCGGCAACCTGACGGAGTTGCGATCGATCGGGTTGATGGCATCGCCGCTTGGCGCCACCGGGATGACTTCGCTCGCCGGGCTGCCGCGGCTGGCCAGACTGGATATCGGGAACGCCAAGTTGAAACGGACGGCCTATCCGTGCATTGCGGCGATGACCGGGCTGCGTTGGTTCGACATCGCGGGGGATGGGAAGTTCGGCGACACGGATGTTGATTGGCTCCTCGGACTTCGCCTGCTCGAAACGGTCAAGCTCGGCGGCACCGGTCTGACCGATGCCGGCATCTCGAAACTCGCGGGTGTGCCGTCGATCACCGACATCTCATTTCCGTCGGGCGTCACCGACGCGGGCCTTGCTGACGTTGCCGGGCTGCCGCGATTGACCTCGGTGCGATTGACCTCGAAAGCAACCGATGAGGGTGTGCGGGCACTTGCGGCGGGTCGACGGCTCGAGGAAGTGTCGCTGGTGCTCGCCAAGATCACCGATGCGTCGCTGGCGGCTCTGTCGAGTTGCCCACGCCTTCGGGTGCTCAATGTGTCGCGTTGTTCGAAGGTCACCGATGAGGGTGTCCGATGGTTGGCTTCATGCACCGAACTGGAGGAACTCTTCCTCTCTGGAACAAAGGTAACGGGACGGGCACTCCCATTCCTGGCCGGGCTCCCGAAGCTCGGCACACTGCACCTTCAGCACCAGAAACTGACCGATCGAGACGTGCCAGCCTTGGCGGCACTCCGATCTCTCAAGCGAGTCATGGTCGGCCGGAACCAGTTCACGGGTGCCGGGCTCGCGGAACTCAAGCGGGCTTTGCCCGCGTGCGACGTCAATACGCTCGGATGAACTCGCATCAACGGCCCGCGCGGCCTTCCGAACACCGACAGGGAGTCAATCCGAGATCGTCGGGCTTGCGATTCGATGCGATCGAGGAGACCGAACGCCGCTCAACGGCCCTGAAGGTGCAGGAGCGCCCGCGGCATCACGGCCGCATACGAATCTCGTTGCCACGGTTCAACATCAGCGTGATCTGTCTTTGGGTGCCTGACAGTCACGGCGTCGTACCTTATTCCGATTTCTATTCGAAGAACACCAAGGCCGCGTGAGTCCGGGGTAGTCGTCTTGGCAAGTCGAGGATCGGCCGGACTCCTCGGGCCATTCGGGCAGGCCGCGAAGTCGGTACTCCGGCCCGCATCATCAGGTGCGCAGTACAACATCGGGCATACTCTGCGATCGGAGTGTTCCTGTGGCTTCGCGGAGGTCGCTAACAGCGAGACCGGCCCATGCCAACAAAGCCCAAGCTCGATACAAACGTTCTCCCTTGCAAGTGGCAGAGGCTCGCGACCGGCTGGCGTCTGTGGATACGCGGGTGGCCGAGCATCGCGGGGGAGGGTGAGACGGTTGATCAAGCTATCGCGGAACTGACAGAAGCGGTGATGCGCGAGGCGCCGGACCTTGACCGGGTCCTCCCGTTCGTGCCCGCCTTTGAACCCCCGTTGCCCTGCAGCGTGTTCGCCGAGCGGTTCCTCCGTCCTGCACTCGTCAAGATCAGCGGGGACGAGATCTTTGAGATGCACACTCAACGTCCCACGCAATCTCAGCGTGAGAAAGCCGAAGCGTACATTCGCTCCTTGTACAGCGAAGGCCTCTGCGAGGCGTGCGGACACGGCCGAGGGCTGCGCACCGACGTGCCATTGCGGATCGACATCGCGCCATCGGGTGCTCGAGCGGGGTGGGTCCGGGCGCCATTCAAGCATCAGATTCGTATCTACTCTGAGAAGTCCCTGTCCCTGCTCTCCGAGGCGGAGCGAGCAGCCCTGACGCTGACGCACGTGGAAATGCCGTCCGGGTGTCGGCAGCGATTCTTCGAACTGCGCGGGCCAGCGCACGCGAGGCCTGTTGGTGTCCGTGCGTTGCAGTCGGAGGTCATCGAGTGCGCATCGTGCCGGTGGCGAAGAGTCAGCGTGATCGATCCGCGGTTGATGGAAGATGGTTTGAGCCTGACAACCTTCATCGCCGACGGGGTCCTACGGTCGTCGCCGCCTCCGGCCCTGGTCATCGGCGAGGATGCCGAGGTCACGCTCTGTCTGCCACGGGCTCGGTGGGCCGAGCTGGAGGAGCACCGGGACGCGGCCGGGCTGATCGCACAACCCATTGGTGTCGTCGCCGAAGCCGACTGCGATCTGAATCCCAGGGTCAAGCCGTGGGGCGACTGGTGCAGCATCTGCAAGACGTGGCCTATGCCATTATCAGACGAGCGACTTCAGAAAGCTGCGTACGAACTACCCGCACATAGTTGCCCTCGTTCGAACTTCGACTGGATCGAGGAAGCCGAGCGGGAAGGGAGGATCATCATCGTGGCGGCGACGTTGCCTGCTCGTGAGATCTTTGAGTTGGCGATGAAGCCGGACCGACCCTCGCGCACGGAGTTCATTGCGATGCGTTGCCCTTCGTGTTGGCGGCTCGGTTGGATCGTGCTCTCCCGTGGCTACGGGAAACTGCAACTACTCTGGCGGTACGGCTTGCATTGACCCCGGATACCGGGGGTTGATCTGCCGTGCGATCGACAATCGCTGTCGTGTCTCCGGGGCGGCGAAGAACACGTCGTAGTACCACCCCTTGCCATCTCTGTGCGCGGCCGCCGGGTCGCGTGACTTGGGGGGGCTTCACTGATCTGGTCTTCCGTCCGAGTTGTTCTTTGGCAAGACGGGTTGCCGGGGGTTTATCGTGATTCGTCAGACGTTCTTGCCGAGGATCAACAGCACTCCCATCAAGGCCTGTGCGAGCGAGTACGCCGATTGGATACCCAGCAAGACGCAGATGGCCATCCATGATCTCAGGCGGTGGCGAAGCCAGATGTTGGGGATCACGCATCCCGCCAGCCACGCGAGCATCAACAGCAGGATGATTACCTCTTCTGATACGGACCCGAAGAGCGCGAGGATCATGATGGGAAACAAGGTGATGCCCCCGAAGAGCATGAACGCTTCGGTTTCCTTGTCGAAGTACGGATGCATGAGCAGGATGCCCAGCAGCGGCCACGGTGCCATGATGATGAGCGATGCCAGGCACATCCCCAGGGTTCGCAAGGGGGTTCCGACCTTCGATGGACCGGGCCGACCGCTGAATGCGTGGAGTTCCGGATGGGTGGGCGGCGTGACAGTGGGGATGACCGGTTGTCGGCTTGCAGCATCTGGGGCAGTCACTTGTCACCACCTGGCTGGAGGGACTTGCCCTTCTCACCCGTCCTCGTGGCGGGCTTCCTGCCATCGAGTGCCATCGCCTCACTGATCGCATCGGTCATTCTCCGCAGTTTCTCGACTTCATGCGAAGGCTGCGGCTTGCCCTCGAACGTCGGCTGCATCTCGACCTCCGGCTCTGTCAGTGTTCCGTTCTTCCAGATCGCCGCGACCGTCGCGGCGTGACGGACTGGGCCGACCGCCCCGCCGAACCATACGGGCTTGGTGACAATAAATCCGTCCGTTGTGGGCGTCAGCGTGTAGACCTCGATGTAGTACGGATCGAAGAGGTACAAACGCGCCGCGTCGCGGAACAGGGCAGAGTCCGCCGCGGCAAGATCGGCCACCTTCGTGAACGTGGCAGCGTCGGCGCCCAGAATGGGAAAGGCGCGTGTGCTGACATACGCGCCTTTCTTGTCCGCAAAGACGTGATTGTGGAGGACGCGGAAACTTCCCGCATCGACGTTCGCCAACCGAATGTCACCGGACCAGACGTGCCGCGCATCGGCGGCGAACGGGATGTCGTTCCCGAATGTTCGGAACGTTTTGACGTCGGCGTCTTTGAGCCTCGTGCTGCTCCAGTAGACGTGCTTCGCGTCGGCGTAGAACGCCTGATTCAGGTGCCGGAAACTCCTCGGGTCGGCACCGGCAAGGCGTGTGTATTGGTAGTAGACGGAGCGCTTGTCCTTCCAGACAAACCCCGGATTGACGACCAGCGCTGTGGCCGGATCGGCGCCCTTGATCGGCACGTCCGTTCGCCACACGTGATTCGCGTCCTTTGCCAGATTGAAGTCCATGACCTCGAACGATGCTGGATCGGCGTCCGGGATCTCGACGATCCAGAAATGTGCGGCGCTAACCCACTTGTAGTAGATGTTGTTCTTGTCCTTTGCGTACTCCTCGCTCAAGACGACAAAACTCGCGGCGTCTACATCGTCTGCGAGCTGGAGCGGGCGCTCCATGATCCTCACGAAGTCCCTCAAGGTCGACTTTCCGGCCTGGTCGATCCGTTGCCCATTCAAAAAGATAAAGTTCCCTCGTCGCGCGTACCCGTGTCCGAGTGATTGTTCTTCCGCGTGCTCGGTTACGGAGGATGTCTCTTGGTACGTCGGTCCTGCTGTGATGTCGGTGTCCTGGAGTAAAGCGCGTTCGCCCCGGGCGAGGGCGATGTTGAGTAATACGACGCTCAGGATCGACAAAGTCGTCATGATGGGAACTCGGAATCCGCCTCAAATCGCGGGAATGCGCGGGTCGTCGCATGTATCGGCCTCGCGTTGATCGCGAACACGTTCGGGAGTTGCGTCATCTTCAGTTTTCGAGTTTGACTAGATTTTCTATCAAAGGTGTATTCGTAGTCTCGAACAGTCCCGATGCAGAGTGGCCTGACCCTTCATTCAAACTTCACAATCATGAGAAAGGAAGACTCGCATTAACGTGCGTAGGGCTGCTCCCCCTGATCAATGTTCTGTTGAATCTGCTGGACTTCGGGCGACATCTCGGCCCCGTCAGAAGGAGAAGAACTTGGATATGAACTTTCGGGACCGATTCGGCTTGATCGTTCGCCCCGGCGCGGAGCTTGACAACTCGCGAACCCGAGAGGCACTGTGCACCCCCGCCGGACGGCATCTCCACGACGGAAGAGGTACTGGGCCGACTCTCTCGTGCGAAATGAAAAAGCGCCAAGTCGGACAAACAGGCGAGACGTTACGTACCAACTACACGCAGCACCCCGTCAACCGGAATGTCTACGGATGCGGGCGATCCGTGAGGGCGGGTTGTAGGAGCGGGCACGGCGGCGTGCGCTCAAGCCGGCCGGCGGCATGGAGGAGCACAGTGGATATGGAGTGGCGGGGTGACATCCAATCGGCGTTTGCTAAATCTACACTGGCCCACTCTCTCGGAGCAGCACGGCACTCATCGAAGCAGCCATGCGTCGCGCCGGTGTGACAAACGCTTCTTGACCACCCGGCGGCACCACCCGTGCGACGGTCTGTTGCCAGAGTTCGATCCAACGGTTGAAGTGATCTTGCCGTAACCCGGGGATGCGCTGGTGGGCCTCGAGCGGACGGCCCGCGTATCGACCGGTACGCAGCACCACCGTCGACCAGAAGTCGTACATCTTCGGCAAGTGATGCGACCAGTCGCCGATGTGCGCGGCGAAGATCGGACCAAGCAAATCGTCCTGGTTCACCGAGTCATAGAACGTGTCGACAAGCCTGCGGATCACATTCTCATCGATCAAGAGACCGGAATCGGGGTTCCCTCTTGGCTCGGTAAGCGGAAGGGGTCTACCTGCGTCACGGTGTCGCTCGTTCGTCGGCATGGTTCTCTCTTGATGTGAATGCTCGATGAACTGCCCGAACCACGAACCGAACCGGCGCTCCGCGGCGGCACAACTCGACGCCGCGGAGCGCCCTCGCATACACGCACGTGATTGTTATCAGGCCTTCAACACGGCAAGGTCCGCCCCGTGATTGATATGGAATGCCTGGCCGTTGATCACCAGCGCCGGCACCGACTTGACCCCGGCCTTCTCTGCTTCACTGACACGGGCCTTGTTCTGACCGAGGTGGACGATTTCAACATCGAACTTCGTGCGGTCGAGACCTTCCGCGACCGTGCGTTCCGCGGTGATACAGACGGGGCAGCCGGCGTGATAAAACGTGGCTTTCGTGCTCATGACGTTCTCCTACTTGTTGATGTGACTGATCCGACGGGATTTCGGTGGGCTCCGTCGTTGGCCCGGTCCCTGGTGGTCGAGCGGTTGACCGTTCACGAAGACGCCCCAGAGTCTGGGTCGAACATCATCCGCGGCGGGCTCCATCTCGGCGCAGTCCACGCGAAGGTCCGAGTCCGCGATCGGGGCATCGATCAGAAGACAGTGGTGCGGTTTCTTCGTGCCCGGGTACTCGTTGGGGCGGAAGTATCTGCATCCGACGCACATCCGCGACATCGGGATCGAGCCACACTCCTGCATGGTGCGGATCATGCCGATCAGACCGCGCAGCAACGACGCTCGCTCGTGCTCGGGCAACGCCTCGACCGCTTGAATCATCGGTGATGGCCACTCACCTGACTTGACGGCCTCCCTCGCACCCTTGTGTGTCAGCGATAAAACGATGGCACGGGCGTCTTCCGCCGAACGCTTCTTGCTCACCAACCCCTTGCCGATCAGTGCCGAGAGTGCTTCGCTGGCCGTGCCGGGGCTGACCGCCAAGTGCGAGGCAACCTCGGCCAGGCCGAACGGCTTTGACGCCGATTTCAGCACAGAAAGAATCTGGGACTGCGTAGGGGTCAGACCCCGTTCTCCCGCGGCACGCCAGGACTCGTGCCGCATGACCAGCGAGATCTTGGCGAAGCCGGCGAGAATTTTCTCGGTGGTGGTGGGTGGTGGAGGGGGAGCAATATTCATCGGACTCCAAATAATATGGAGTCCAAAATAAATGTCAACCCTCTGGCATGAAACGATGTGGTCCCCTCAGCGGTCGGTGCGCACCGCGCAGAGCGTAGTTGAAGGCAGTCGTACCGAGCGCGTCGTTCGTCACGTCTGGCGGTGAATCTGATATCCTTAGAGGCCCGTGTTGTGCCGAAAGGCATCATCCTTGGCCGAGGGTCCAGGTGGTCCGGAGCACTCGACAGTTGCTGGAATGTCAGGCGCTCCCGATGTCCGGAACATGTGGAAGTGCTCGATTGATCCGCTGTTCGAGTCCCGGGTTTGGCCGCTTGCGTGTTGTTCGAGAATGGAGGGCGGTTCAACGCCCTGCTAAACTCACTTATGGCCACGTATTACCAACTCGATTTCGAGAAACCCCTTGCCGACATCGAACGAGAGATCGATGGCTTTGAAGAACAACTCCGCGCGGAGCAATCATCGCCCGACTCGCCGGGAGTTCGGGAGATTGCTGCTCGTATCGAGGAATTGAGGGCCAAACACCAGTCGGAGCTCGCCCGCCTGTACGGCCAACTCACGGCGTGGCAGACGGTGCGGGTCGCTCGCCACCCCCTGAGACCCCAGACCAGGGATTACATCAACCTGATGTGCCGCGATTTTACTGAACTGCACGGCGATCGGCGCTTCGGCGATGACCCGGCGATCGTCACCGGCTTTGCCCGCATCGGCAAGTTGAAGGTCATGCTCATCGGCCACCAGAAAGGACGCGAGACGAGCGAAAAACTCGCCTGCCACTTCGGTTGCGCCCACCCGGAGGGGTACCGCAAAGCCCTCGCCAAGATGCAACTGGCCGCCAAGTACCAGGTTCCCATCGTCACGCTCGTCGATACCCCGGGCGCCTATCCCGGGCTTGGTGCCGAGCAACGCGGCCAGGCCGAAGCCATCGCGGTGAACATGATGGAGATGAGCCGGCTGCGAACACCGATCGTCAGCATCGTGATCGGCGAGGGCGGCTCCGGCGGGGCGCTCGGAATCGCCGTCGCCGATCGCGTCGCCATGCTCAGCCATTCGTGGTACTCCGTCATCAGTCCGGAGGGCTGCGCGGCGATCCTGTGGAAAGAGGCCAACGAGCAGACCAACTCCGCCGCGGCCAAGGGCCTGAAACTCACCGCTACGGACAATCTCGAACTTGGCATCGTGGACGACGTGATCACCGAGCCGGTCGGCGGGGCGCACCGCGATCCTCGGACAACAGCATCAAACCTGAGCGCCTGGATCGAATCGAGCCTGAGCGAACTCCGACGTGTGGACATCGACACCCTCCTTGCCCAGCGCTACCAGCGTTATCGTCGGATGGGGGTGTATCTCGAAGCGGCGGAGCAAGATGCCGCGGCGAGCGTGACATAAGGGCTAAAGCGATCCGGGTGGTATAATTCCAAGTCCGATGGACCCCGACTCCGGATCCCAGTATGCTCCAAAGGAGAAGTGCCCGTGACCCAGGATGGTTTGGGAAAGTCGCTGCCGCTTGTCACTACTTCATTGGCTCCGACCGAGGTTGTCCGTCGGCTGGACGCGTGCGCTCGACGAGGAAAACTCGCGGGATTCGAGCCGGGGGTGAACGGAGAACTCTTCTCCGTGGCGGCCTTTGGTGAACCGATCGACTATCGCCTGTGCGTGACGGCGAGGCAGAGTGAACCAGCCGCGTGTGAACTGCACTTCTCGCTGAGAGTTACAAGGAAACTGCCGATCATCTTCTGGGTGATCGCCGCCCTGACCGTGTGGCCCGGTGTCTGGCTCACCGAATCCATGCTCAGCACGTACTGGAACTGGTACGCGAGCCTGCCGACCTGGATCACGTACGCCTGGTACCTGCCCCTCGCCGTGTTGCCATTGCCGTGGCTGTGGGCGCGGATGCTCCGCAAGTCCCGGGCCGCCGCGGATCTTCATGCCCGCGAGCAGATCACCCGGATTGCCTCGGAAACCGGCGGGGTCATGAAACACGGCGGGTGAGTATCGGGCGAAGTTCTCGCCACAGCCGCAGCCGCAGGGTGAGCAACTGCCCCAACCCGCGGGCGCAGAACTTCAGCAGTTTCCACCGACGGATCGATACCACGCCTGTCTTCCGGGCACGGTGTGATACCTCAACCTCCGCGATCCGATGACCCTTCCAAACCGACACGATCGATACAAAGAGCGACGGCGCCAGGGTCTCGGGCGGAATAAAGGGCTTCATATCGAGCCAGTGATCGCGACGGATGATTTTGAATGGCACGTTCAGGTCTCGGATGCGCGTTCCAAAGAGAGTCCGCACACACACCCGCACCAGGCGCGTCAGGATCAGTCGGAATACCGGATCCTCACGCCGGCACCGAACCGCGAAAGCGGCATCGCCCGTCCTGGCAGCAAGCCAGAGGTCCCCGAATCGTTCCAAGGGCATCTGCCGGTCACTGTCGATCAGCAACACCCACTCGCCCCTCGCCTCATCGAGACCTCTTCGAAGGGCCGGACCGTGCCCCGCGTTGGCCTGATGGATCACGCGCAGACGGGGTTCCGCCGCGGCGAGTGTGTCGAGGTTCTCACCTGTGCGGTCGCGGCTCCCGTCATTCACCACGATCAGCTCGCACGTGGCGACGATCGGAAAGACCTCCCGCACCACATCGGTCACGGCGTCGGTGATCGCGCCCTCTTCGTTGTACGCCGGGCAGATCACCGAGAGTTCAATCGTTGGGGTCGGTTCGACGCACGGGCGCTTCATCATTGCCTGAGAGTGTGGATGGAAAAGACATATCCGTACGGCCAGGTATTCTGGCCGTGCGGCGGCGTGGGAACGACATCGTACTGTTCGGCGAGCAGCGCATTCACCAGGCCGGCGCGTCGGCGGAACTCATCGCGTGCTTCCCAGGGTGTGTTCTGCGCGTTCCCGAGTCGAACGATGAACTCGGGCGGGTCGGCGGCGAACTTCAGCAACCACCGATCGAACTCCTCGCGGGACACGGCATACACCGGCGTGTCGTACACCGTCCAGTCATACGGGCGGATGCCCGCACGAGCGGCGGCGGAGTAGAGCGGCGCCCGGTTGCCGCAGACCCACAGCCTCTTGACGCCTTGTCCCGCGTCGAGTTCGGTGAGCAGTTCCACGATGAAACCTGTCTGCATCCTCGCGTTGCTCGCAAAGTCGTTCCGAGTCGCGATGGGCCACACCAGCATCCATGACTGCCACGCGAGAAGTCCGCTCAACCCCCACCCGGCCGCGGCGGGCCACCATCGCCACGGGACACTGCCAATCCGGGCGACGGCGTACGCACCAACGAAGAACGCCGGGAGCACGAACTGAAAGACATAGAAGGATTGGATCTTGCGAGTAGCCGCCGCCACGAGCACGGCAAGCAGCAAGTACAGGGCGGCGCAGAGGCATTCCATCCGTGAGGAGTTCGATGTCGGTTCACGGTTTCTCCAGCGAAACCCAAGCACCATCAACACCGCCGATGCAGCCGCGGCAAGCCGGAAGAGGTCGCACGCCGGGTTCTCCTGACGAAAGTACTCGCCGATCGGGGTGATCGATCGGAAGTAGGTTCCGTAGCGAGAGTTGAACGCAAGCACCGCGAAGATAAAGTCGCCGATCGAAGAACCGGAAGCAATCACGAGCAGGAGCCATGCGAAAGCGGTCGCCGAGGCCGCTCCCAACGTCCAGACAACAGCACTCATCCAGGCCGGCCATCGGCGGTTCACGAGCCTGGCACCGATTCCGACCGAAGCGATCAACGCGAGCATGCCGCCCCCGATGATGCTTGTGGGTCTCCAGAATGGCGCGGATGCGAGAAGCACGCCAGCAACGACCGCCGCGATGCGCATGCGCCGATCCGTTCGGCGGAGAGCCAGTCCCAGCGCAACCAGCCCCGCAGCTTCAAGCGTCAGCGCGGCAACAGCCGCGATGCCATTCTGCGCCGCATCAAGGCGAGCATCGAGGGAGATCGCCGCCGCGGCGGCGACAAGACCGCTGACTCCGAGGATTCTCCAGGGCTGCAGATCTCGGGCCACGATTAGAATCGCGACAAGGATGCCCGCAATGGATGCCGCGTATATCAGGAGAGTGCCGATCTTTAGACCGAGAAACTCTGCCCCATCATGTCCCAGTCCGTGCCAGGGAAGGAGAGCGAGATACACCGCTGGTGGTTTGTGATCCCAGTAGTTGCCCAGCAGGGACAGGCGGCCGCTCTCACACCAACGGCGCGATACTTCCCAGTAGACTCCCAGATCAGTACCTATGAAGACTCGAAAATAGGGCCAATAACAGAGCGCAACCAGCCCAACGACCGAACATACCGCGGCACAGAGGGCGAGTGTCGTCCCGAACGCATGGCGAGTCAGGGTCATGGGTCTTCAATGCGTACCCGAAGAACGATCCAACTCAGTCTTTCAGTTGTTTGAGTTCATCTCGAAGAATTGCAGCGAGTTCGTAGTTTTCCGCTTCGACCGCCTCGGCAAGTCTTTTCTTGAGTTCGGCTTTCTGCGAGAGAGGGAGTTTGGGGACCAGTTGTTCCCGAATCTGTCGAAGCATCTCGGCCTCCGGTGACTGCTCGTAGGCCTGGGGGCGTCCGGCTTCGGAGTAAATGTGCTTGAGAAGATCGAGGCCTTCATCCAAAACCAAGAGTGCCGCTTTCGGCTCGTTGTCGGCGAGTGCCATGCTGGCGAGCGCGCGGCCTTTCATCATGACGACGTAAGGGCGATATTGTTCGAGTATTGTTTGGTCTTCTTCAGTTGCCGCGTGCTCTCTGCAAAAATCGATGACCCGCAGGTTACGCGCTGCATCACGGGCGGCACGCTCAAAATCCTCGCAAGCGAGTAAAGCCAGAGATCGTTGGTTGTATTGAGCCATCTCCTCACGGAGTTGACGGCATTCTTCGGGCGATAGAGAGAACTCTCCGGCATCTTCGATGGAAGGAGCGTCCGGATCGGATTGCTCGCGTTTATCCTGCCGACCGCCACGAACTTCCTCCAACCTCTGTTCAAAGTGGTCGAGAAGGCTGGCTAGATCAAATGGTCTTTGACCATCCGGACGCCCATCAAGAAGCATCTGGATCAACCCGAGATCCAAGCGAACCTGGATGCGAGGTTCACCATCCTGCCCTTCGATCACACGGGCGAGAACTTGTCCCGATTGAAAGGGCCATTCTGACAGTAACTTAGAAATATCGTAAATCATGCTCCAAGATTCCCGGACCTTACAGGCCGAGCTGTTTGCCGGCTGAGAATCAGGTTACGCCATTGGGGAGATGACTGCCGGAGTTTGGGGCGTGGAAACCCTGTCGAATAGTCGGGATGGAGTAATGGAGGGGGAGCAGGGCAGACAATTTTGACAATTTTCAACAAAATTGGAAGATTTCCCTTGCGGATTCAAAAACGTGTGGCAGGTTGTATGCTGGAAGGATTGCGCACCGTCGTATCAAGGTGCGAAATCCGCAAGTCGATGAAACCCCGAGAGGGGAAGAGACGGATACTTGGACGCTACTCGGGCCATCATGGCCCAGTGTGTTCCCAGCATCGAGACGAGATGGGAAGCCCGATCGAGGACCGGTGGCACTGCTTGAAGCCGGGTTCGGGTGAGGAGTGGGTAGCACGGCGGTTCTCGCCGGGAAAGTGGGTTTTCAGTGAGTCAGGCCCGCGTAGGAACGATGACAAAGGCTCATTCCGCAAGCCGAACCGCGTACAACGACCTTCAGGTCTACATGCGCGAAATCAACGGTTCAGCCCTTCTGACTCCCGAAGAGGAGAAGGAACTGGGTTGGGCCATCATCAACGACAACTGTCCCCACGCACGGGAAAGGATGATCAGAGCGAACTTGCGACTTGTTGTTGCTATCGCCAAGAAATACACAAACCGCGGCCTGGCCCTCGCAGACCTGATTGAAGAAGGCAATATCGGGCTGATGCGGGCGGTCGAGGGTTTTGACCCTGCCCAGGGTGCCCGTTTTAGCACCTATGCCTCTTGGTGGATCAAGCAAGCAATCAAGCGGGCATTGCTCAATGCGGGCCAACCCGTCCATATCCCTGCCTATATGGTCGAGTTGGTTGCGAAATGGCGCATCGCATACAGGCGATTTGAATCAGAAAACGGACGTGCCCCGACGATGCCCGAGCTCGCCATCGCCATGGATCTTCCGCTCAAGAAAGTGCGGATGATCCGTCGGGCCATCAAGGCCATTCAAGGCCCGGTGGCGACAGCATCACGCGAAGGGACTGCGGATGTCGCCAGTTTGAGCGACATCATCGCTGATCCCCGCACCGGAACCCCCGAAGAGCGGATGCTCCGCACGGAAGAGACAACCCTGCTCCTGCAACTGCTCAAGACGATCGATGACCGGGAGGCCCGAGTTCTCCGGCTGAGGTTCGGGCTGGACGGTGCCGAGCCGCTCTCGCTCAAGCAGATCTCCGATGACATGCAGTTGAGTCGTGAGCGTGTCAGGCAGATCGCCGATGAGGCGCTGACCAAACTCCACGAGCGACTCCGAAAGGCGCGCACGGGCGAGACGGGGCCGATGGAGTCCGATGCGGACGAAACCGCGGAAACCGATGACGCTTGCGCTTCCAGCCGCGCTTGATAGAAGAGTTCATTGTCTCACGGCAACACTCGGACGCCGCGGGACCGCGTCGGTCTGCCTGCCGACCGCTTGTACTTGGGTTTGGCGTCGCGGCGGTGACAGAACACAATCAAATATCGCACGCGAACCGGGTTGCGGTTGCTACCATCGGCCATGATGCACACGACCCGCCGCATGGCGGCACTTCTGGCTATCGCCGCCGCACCATTTGTTCACTCTTTAGTTACGTCGCCCGCACTCGCGGACGATTTCACGGATCGTCTGAACAGAGTCAACGCCGAGATTACATCCAGCCGACGCAGCGATCAGATACTGCTGCCCGTGATTGCAAAGATGACGCCCCCGCCGAAGAGCGTTTCAACACTCCAGTCGGCGATTTTGCTCCCTCCGGATAGGGCGGGGTGGACGGAGGCCCAAGCATGGGCCACGGCACCGACGCAGTCGGCTTTCATCGAGGCTTTAGCGCGGGTGACGCAGGAAAAAGACTGGAAGAAAGCGTATGGCTTCGGGCAACCATACGGGATCGAGGGTGTGGAGCCTGCCCTTGTCCAGGCCGGTTTGTATACTGATCTCGGCGATCCACCGACGCTGGCGGGTGCGAGATTTCTGTACATCGATGGGCTGGACCGCGCGGCCATCCTGGTGCAGGTAGAAGCATCTCGACTGACGGCGGAGGGTCGTGTATCCGATGCCGTCGATCTGCTCACAAACTGGATCTTCTTTGCGAGGCAGATGTGCGACCGCCAGTTCTTTGCGGAAGCGGAATGGGGTCTGCGGCACATGACGGTGGGGTTGGAACGGATACGAGACGTCGTCTACGTTGATTCACGGACAACAAAGAAACTCGACACGGCCCGACTTCGCGGGCAGATCGATCGGCTGAAGGACCAGGGTGAGTATCTTGACCTTGGCCGCATGAAGTTTCCCGGAGGCAATCGAGCGGCGGCGGAGCAGTTGATCGCAAGACTCTACAAGGCCGATGGATCGCCCGATGCACAGCAGTTCGCCGCGACCATGTCGAGGCTGGGGAGCACAAGGCACCCGCTGCGTCTTTTCTCCGAATCCGGCCGTTGGCGGCAGTTGGCGGGCGCCCAGGCTCGGGGCGATGAAGCCCGCTCAGAGGCGACAGCGGTCTTCAGCGACTGGGAGTCTCGCTGGAATATCCCGGATCGATTCGATCGGCACCTGAGCGTGGCGACCGCGTACAGCAGGACAGACACCGCACGGCTCGCGGCGCTCACCGCCGCGACGCCCGACATGTCGCGGCTGATGGACTTTCGTGACCTGGCCCGAGTCGAGAATGCGGGGACGCGGAGCGCGCTGGGAGTAGTGGGGTTCGCCGCGACGAGCAAGAACTTTCCGCCAAGCCTGACACCGATCCGGCCCGCCTGGGTGATGGAAGTGCCGGATGATATCTACAACAACACTCAGCGCGATCGGGGTGGCAAACCCCCTCTCAGCTACTTTGTTCCGGTGCGTGACACGGCCGACATCAACGGTGCCGGCGTGCCCTACGAGATCGAGGTGTTCGTGGTCGGCTCGAACTTCAAGGTCGCGCTCAAGGACGATGTGTTCGTACTCTATTCCTTCGGCTCGGATCTGGCCAAAGGGAACGCCCGTCGCGTGCAGAACGTGCCCGAGCGCGTGGAGGGCGCCGACTACCTGATGTGGCCCCCGGTGATTTCTCTGTTCCGCCAGCACAAACTGGACGCGGGGGACTTCAAGTAACGCAACGCTCGCGCGAGACACACACCATGCCCGCCCACAAAGTCGTCATCATCGGTTCCGGCCCCGCGGGCTGGACCGCGGCCATCTACGCGGCCCGCGCCCAGCTCAACCCCGTGCTCTACTGCGGCGTCCCAAAGCAGGACCCGGGGCCGGTTCTTCCGGGGGGGCAGCTCATGCTCACCACCGAAGTCGAGAACTACCCCGGCTTCGAGCACGGGGTCATGGGACCGGAAATGATGGACAAGTTCCGCAAGCAGGCGGAACGCTTCGGGACACGAGTGATCGAGGAGGATGTAAACCGCCTTGATTTCGCAAAGCGTCCGTTCGAACTCCATACCGACGGCGGGACGGTGCAAGCGCACTCGGTCATCATCGCCACGGGCGCGGTGGCAAACTGGCTCGGCCTGCCCAACGAGATGCGGCTGGCGACCTCGGGCGGGGGTGTCTCGGCGTGCGCGGTCTGTGATGGGGCCCTTCCCGCCTTCAGGAATCAGCCTTTGGCGGTTGTGGGAGGGGGTGACACGGCGATGGAGGAGGCGACCTACCTCACCAAGTTCGCCAGCACGGTCTACCTTATCCATCGCCGAGACACCCTGCGGGCCAGCAAGATCATGCAGGAGAGGTTCCTGTCCCGGCCTAACGCCAAGGTGCTCTTCAACCGCGAGGTGGATGATGTGCTGGGGGGGGAGAAGTGCGAGGGCGTGGTTCTGCGCGACGTGGTGACGGGCGCGAAGGAAACCCTGGCCGTCAAGGGTCTGTTTATCGCAATCGGCCACACGCCCGCGACGAAGTTCCTTGAAGGCAGCGGCATCGAACTGACCCCCAAGGGGTACATCGCGCTCAAGACACGCTCCTCGCACACCAACATCGAGGGTGTCTTCGCCGCGGGCGACGTAGCCGATGAGCACTATCGGCAGGCCGTGACCGCCGCCGGGATGGGGTGCCAGGCCGCGCTCGACGCCGAGCGATGGCTCGCGGCGAAGAACGTTCACTGACGCACCGCATCGCAGGCGCAACAACCTACCCTCTCCGCCCATGCGCATCCTACTGACCAACGACGACGGCATCCGCGCCCCCGGCATCGTGGCGATGTACAACGCCCTCACGGACACGGAAGACAGGTTCGGCGGTCCGATCCTCGATCACACGCCAAACGCCGTAAGCCGCTCACCGCGGAGCGTGGTGCTGCCGATCGCACCGCTGACGGTGCAATCGGCTACAAGCCATGGTGTGACGTTCCACACGCCTCTCATGGTGAAGGATGAAGTCATCACCGATCACATGCGGGGCATCGCGGTGGATGGTCGCCCGGCGGACTGCGTGAAACTCGCCATCGCCAACCTCTGGCCCGACCGCTTCGGCGCCGGGGACAGGCCGGAACTGCTTATTTCCGGGATGAACGCCGGAGCCAACTGCGGGATCAACGTGATCTATTCCGGCACGGTCGCCGCGGCGATCGAGGGTGCATTTCTCGGCGTGCCCAGCATCGCGGTGAGCATGACGCTGGGAAAAGGAACGCCACGCTTTGATGTCGGTGCGGCGTGGGCGAGGAAGGCGATCGACCAACTCCTGCGTGCCGGCCCCCTGTTGCCGCACGAGTGCGTGTCCATCAATATCCCGGTGATCGAGGATCCATCGCTCACGCCCGACTCTCCACCGCCGCCGATGCGGGTCTGCCCGATGAACATCCACGGCCTGGTGGACAAGTATGAACGGCGCACCAGCCCCAACGGCTCGGTCTACTACTGGGCCGCGGGGTACGGGCTGGACTTTCACACCACCGACCGGGGCAGCGACGTCGAGCACCTTTTGGCCGGACACATCACCGTGACCCCCTTGAGGTACGACCTGACCCGTCACGAGACCCTGGCCGCGTGGGACAGGCGGGTCGGTACGTGAGCCGAGGTGAGTCGCCGTAGAATCGGGGATGAAGACCAGCCCGCGATGTTGCTGCACGTTCGCCACTTCCGTCCGTCGCGGAAACGGGGCGTTGATTCTGGCCGTGCTCATCGTGCTGGCGATCGTTCTGTTTCTTTTGTTCGGAAACATGGGTGGCACGTCCTACATGGGGCAGGTGAAGCAGACTCGCGACCAAGGCCGAGAAACGGCACGTCAAATGCAGACCGGACAGATGTCGCTGCTCATCGCGATGTACCGACAGACCAACCGTAAACTCCCCGCCACCCCCGCCGATCTCGAATCGCCCGGGGCGTTCAACGATCCGTGGGGAAAGGAGATGACGTTTTCTTTTGTCGAGTCTCCGCCGCAACCTACAACGGTGAAATATCAATCCGCCGGACCGGATGGTGAGTTCAAGACCGCCGACGATGTGGAGTACACCGATAAACTGCCGTACTAAATTGTTCGCGGCACGACACTCACGAAGGCGATCGGACACAGGTTTCTTGGGTTGTGTTGATCGAGTGCTGCGCAGCGCCTATCCGATCTCGAACGTTTGGTTCAACTCCGGCAAAGCCACGGAGAGATCCCAACGCTGTTTGATCTTTTCGGCAAGGGCTTTGCGCTGCGGGTTCTCTCCATGCGTGAGATACACGCTCGGAGACCCGGCGGCCATCGGCTCCATCCAGCGGATCAGTTCACTCTGACCCGCGTGCGCCGAAAAGCCGCCCAGGGTGTGTATCGTGGCGCGTACGGGGACCATGTCCCGGAAGATGCGAACCTGCTTATCGCCTCTGATAAGAGCGTGCCCCAGGGATCCCGTCGCGGCGTATCCGACCATGACCACTGCAACGCCGCGTCTCCAGACATGATGGCGAAGGTGATGGACGATACGACCGCCGTCGCACATGCCGCCGCCCGCGATGATGATGCAGGGCTCATGCCGATCGTTGAGTTCGCGTGACTCCTCCGGCGACTCGATGAACCGCAGACCGGGTACGTCCTCCACGCCCGCGCGACGCTCGAGGTCGGCCGCGGCTTCGGCGTCGAACAGGTCGGCGTGCTGCGAATACAGCTTCGTCGCCTTGATCGCCATTGGGCTGTCCAGATAGATGGGGAATCGGGGCAGCGTGCCCTCGCGGATCAGGCCCGAAAGGGCGTGGAGAATCAGTTGCGTGCGGCCGATGGAAAAGGCGGGGATGAGGATCTTCTCCTTCTGCCAGATCGCCCTGTGGATGATCTCACGGAACTCCTTCAACGTCGCTTCGGCGGGGCGATGGTCCCGATCGCCATAGGTGGATTCAAGAAAGACGATGTCGGCCCGCCTCGGCGGATCGGGGTCACGGAGGATCGGGGTTCCCCATCTTCCGATGTCGGCGGAAAAGACGACCGTGCGGCTCGTGCCGCGGTCTTCGATCACCATTTCGACACTCGCGGATCCGAGGATGTGGCCGGCCTCGAACAGACGGATGGAGATCCCATCGGCAATCTCTCGCTGTTCTCCATATCCGAGAGTGCGTACACACGGGCCGATGGCGATGAGATCTTCCACCGCGTAAAGAGGAGTAACCGGAGGTCTGCCCTCTCGCTCCCGGTACTTATTCTCTCTCGCCGCATCGTTCTCCTGGATGCGAGCCGAGTCCTCCAGCACGAGCCGGGCGAAATCCACTGTCGCCGGCGTGGCGTGAATCGGGGCGCGGTAGCCTCGCTTGCCGAGCAGTCCGAAACGTCCGCAATGATCCAGATGCGCATGGGTGAGAACGGCGGCATCAACTCGAACCGGATCCACCGGCCCGAGGTCGGAGTTGCGGGCCTCGGCCGAGCCGCGACCCTGAAACATGCCGCAGTCTACGAGCACCCGTGCACGTGTCGTCTCCACCAGGTAGCACGAACCGGTCACCTCGCCCCCAGCCGCGCCACAGACTGTAATTCGCATAGGTATCTTGCCTGACCCGTTGCCGATGCGCGGCGACGATCACCGCGGCATCGGCACGATAGGATGGGAGACGTTGACAGGGCAGATCATTCTGCCCAGGTTCTTGCAGCGACGCCCGCCTCGCCTCAGCATCCCGATTCCCAGAAAGTAAAGAAAGTCTCCACGTCAGCGCCTTCGGTCGCCCCATCCCCATTGATATCGGCTTCGCCCGCTTCCCAATCGGCGTAGAAAGACTCGACGTCGGCGCCGTCTATACCGCCATCACCGTTCCAGTCTGAGGGGCAGCGTCCGCACGCGGGGTATGAGCCGATCAGAGTTGCATCGATCGTGCCGGGTACCAGAAGTTCTGCCAACCCCAGCCCGCCGAGCGCTACATCGGGCAAGCCCGCGGAGTTCGGCTGATACCCGGGGTCAACCTGGGAGCGGCGGTAGAGGATCGAGGCTCCGCCGCGGAAAGTCTGTCTTGCCCCGGCGCGATACGCGTGATACGCCGCCACCGCAAAGGCGCCGGGGTTTGGTGTCGCGCCCGGATCGGCACAGAACGCGAGTAAGGATGGAAAGGTCGTCACATCACCGGGGTGATCGCTGATCGAATCCGCGTGATAGCCGCCCCAATCGCCCCTGGTTGTTCCAGCGGAAAAGACCGTGTGCAATCGCGGGCTGTTGTCATCATTCCACGCGCAGTTCGAGAGAGCGAGGTTGCTGAGATTCGTTCGCCAACCCGGGTCGTGCCGATACTCACCGATCAGCAGAAGCGGGTACAGCGTGACAAACGAGGGGAGGAACGCACCTCCGTTGCTCGTGACACCTCGTCCAACGACAAAGGTCGCCAGGGGCCATGCGGAACGGTCGAGCCACCGATCGGCTGCTTGGATGCCTGTCCCCACTCCGTACGCCCCTGCTTGCTCCGCGAACAGGACGCCCTCATGCCACCCACCCGATGCCGAGGCCAGGTCCGGCCCACCGCTCGCAAGAGCCTTGAGGTACATTCGGCTCGTGCCGGGTTGAAAGAACGCGTCCCAGTTGGTGGTGCCGCAGATGATCGTTTCCGCGGCGGCTCGGATTTCAGGATCGCCGGGAAAATAAGCCCTTGCTCTCGCGGCGGCGAGAATGATCTTCATCGTGCTCATGGTGCTGAACTCAGCATCCCAGCCCGGCTTGGCCCCGCCAGTCGCGGGGTCGATCCAATGCCTGAAGATTCCATCAACTGTGCGCGCCGGCCCAGGCCCCGGAGCTCGCCCGGCATACCGCGTCAGTATGCGCTTCACAAGGGGTAATGCTTCAGCATCACCGTGCACGCGATGATTCGCGAGGAGCAGCAGAATGGTCCATGCCGCGGCATCAGGTGTTGCCGGGTGGAAGCGGTTCCAGCCGAGTTGAACATCACCGTCGATGACCCAGCCCGGCGGTTCGCCGTCGGGACTGATCAGGCTTTTCCCGAATCGAACAACCTGCGCGAACTCGTCCGCCGCCCATCCATGGAAAGACAATCTTGTATCGGAAGCGTCCGCGATCGTGAGGGCAAGCCCGGATGAGAGCGTCGCGAGGAGCCTGCCGTCGGGTGTCGCGCAGAGACCTCGCACGGCCTGGTCCGCGGTCCAGTATATCGTGGGCGAGAATGACTGCAGCCCACGGGCCATGGCAGGGGTGAGAAAGGAGACTCGCGGTGCCGCCGAATCCCCTCCGGTGGTGTGCGCGATATAGAGGCCCGCCTGGCCCGCCCCGCCGTAGTGGTCGCCCCAGGTGATCGCACCGATGCCCTCGGGCACAGTTCCGAGCGGGTTGAAGGACAAGGACGCCCCTCCAATTGAGGCCCGGCTGAGTTGCGTCTCGTTGCCCGCCAGGAGCATCCCGGCTTCGCGATCCACGGCGAGCGCGATGGGTGAGGACGCGGCACCAAAGGCAGCGTTGGTGATGAGCGTGCCGACGGGGTCATTCCTTCCCGCGAGATACACACGCACGACTGCGCCGTACCCGATGTACAGCCGCCCCTTGTGATGGACCATGCGTGGCAGTGCGTTCGTGCCGATCCCGCCGAGCTCGATGCGCTGGAAGACGCGGAGTTCGCCGGTAAGGGTGTCTAATCGCACCACGGCGTCCGATGGCTGGCCGTCCGGTGCAGAGATCGAATCGGCGACGGCGAGAAAGAGGAGCCGTCCGGAATCACTGAAGGCCGCCGCGATCGGTCCATCGGCATCGGTGTTGAAGTTCATCCACGGGAGCAGAGCCAAGAGTTCTGCGCGTGTGACGGTGCGGATCAGTTCCTGATTGTGTGAACGCAGTTCCACCGTGTCCGCACGCGAATCGACAACGGCGTACCAACCGTTGAGGGCGGCGGCAGCGCAGGAAGGCAGAGAACCCTCGCCGGGCCAGGGTGTCACCATCGGCTGAGCCCACACCAGCCCGCAGGCTGCAATCCCGGTCACGATCGTTGACAGTCTCATCATTGGCGCTGCTCCGAACCCCCGGGCACGGCCCGTACAGTCTGAACGTGACCACACCGACACTGACCCAAGATGGTACGGGCCTCATCGTGCACGACCCGTGGCTGGAGCCGTACGCGGACAGTCTTCGAGCACGTTATCGGCGATTCGTGGAATCACGGAGTCGGATTGAAGCCGTGGCCGGCTCGCTCGGGACATTCGCGCGTGGGCATGACTATTTGGGATTCACACGCGGGATGAAAGATGGTGAGCCGGGCGTGTGGTATCGGGAGTGGGCCCCCGGGGCCAAGGGCCTGTTTCTCACCGGTGACTTCAACGACTGGAACCGCTTCTCGCACATGCTGAACCGGGATGATGCCGGCGTCTGGAGCATCTTTCTGCCCGATCGGCAGTACAACAGGACACTGCGGCACGAGTCGAGAGTCAAGGTCTTCGTGATGACCCCGCGGGGTGACTCCGATCGCATTCCCGCTTATGCGCGCCGGGTCGTGTTCGATGAGAAAGGGCAGCACGCCGCCGCGGTGCTGTGGTTCCCGCCTCCGTTTCGATGGGCGCACACCGCACCACCTCCGCCGCGATCCCCGAGGATCTACGAGGCCCATGTGGGAATGGCCCCTGAAGAAGGGCGGATCGGGACCTTCCGCGAGTTCGAGCGGAACGTGCTTCCCCGGATCGCGCGCGGCGGGTACAACACGGTGCAACTGATGGCGGTGCAGGAACACCCGTACTACGGGAGTTTCGGGTACCACGTCAGCAACTTCTTCGCTGTTTCCTCACGCTTTGGAACGCCCGACGATTTCAAACGGCTGGTGGACGCGGCGCACGGGCTGGGCCTGCGCGTTGTGATGGACCTGGTGCATAGTCACAGCGTCAAGAACACGGTCGAGGGGCTGAACGGATTCGACGGGACGGACCACCAGTACTTCCACGCGGGCGGCCGTGGGGAGCACCCCGCGTGGGATTCACTTCTCTTTGACTACGGCAAGCTCGAGGTTCAACGATTCCTGCTGAGCAACGTTCGGTATTGGCTGGAGGAGTACAACCTCGACGGCTTCCGTTTCGACGGCGTCACGAGCATGCTGTACCTTCATCACGGCTTGGGGCACGGGTTTCATTCGTACGATGATTATCTGAGGCACGGGATCGATGATGACGCCGTTGCCTACCTGCAACTCGCGGCGGAAACGGCCCATGCCGTGAAGCCCGCGGCGACGCTCATCGCCGAAGATGTTTCGGGAATGGTGGGGTTGTGTCGACCCGTGGCCGAGGGCGGACTTGGGTTTGACTATCGACTGGCGATGGGCCTTCCGGACTACTGGGTCCGTCAAATGAAGGAGGTGAGGGACGAGGATCGGCGCATGGGCGAGATGTTCGGCACGCTCTGCAACCGGCGGCATATGGAAGCGCATATCGCCTACTGCGAGAGCCACGACCAGTCGCTGGTGGGTGACAAGACCATCGCCTTCTGGCTCATGGATAAAGAAATGTACACCAGCATGTCCGTGTCCACGCCGAGCCTGATCGTGGACCGGGGGATCGCGCTCCACAAGATGATCCGATTGGTCACGTTCGCGCTGGGTGGAGAAGGCTGGCTGAACTTCATGGGGAACGAGTTCGGACACCCGGAGTGGGTGGACTTTCCCCGGGAGGGAAACAACTGGTCGTACCACTACTGCCGAAGGCAGTGGTCACTCTCGGAGCGCGATGACCTGAGATACAAGGGCTTGCTCGAGTTTGATCGGGCGATGAACACGCTCGACATCAGCCATGCGTTGCTTGCGGCCTCCCAGGCGGAGAAAGTCCTGGAACACGAGGACTCGCAGTTGCTGGCCTTCCGCCGCGGCGGCCTGACCTTTGTGTTCAACTGGCACCCCGCGCGTTCTCAGGAAGGCCTGCGGGTGCCTGTCACCGCGCCCGTCGATCACACCCTCTGCTTGAACACGGATGATTCGGTCTTTGGCGGTTTCGGGCACGTCATGCCGGGGCAGAATTACCCCGTGGCGAAGGACGATGGCGGGAGTTACGTGCGGATTTATCTGCCCGCACGGTCGGCGCAGGTTCTCATGACACGCGGGTCGTAGCGCCGTCGTGTACTTCCATGGTGAGAAGTGAGCACCGATTACGAACTGCACGTTCCTTTTCGACGTGAACATCCTTGGACGACGAACGTGCGGCAAACCAGGCGGGATGGAGCAACACATGACGATGACTCCGCAGCGTTGGGATGAAATCAATCGTTATCTTCACGATGTCTTCGGGCGTGTGAACGGCGAGGGAGGGGATCCGCAACTCGCCGACATCACGGTAAGGGCACGCGCTCGCGGCCTTCCTACTCCAACCGTTTCCGCCGATGTGGGCCGATTGCTGCTCGTGCTGTCGCTGACCGCGACGCGCGGCCCCGATGCCGCGGGCCGGATCATCGAGGTCGGAACGCTCTTCGGACACTCGGGAATCTGGCTTGCTCGGGGGCTGCCCGATGGGGGCACGTTGCACACCATCGAGATCGAGGACCTTCATGCGGACTTTGCCGCCGAGGAGTTCGCGGCGGCCGGGGTTGCGTCGAAAGTCCGGCAGGAACGCGGCCCGGCGCTCGAAGTGCTTCAGCGCCTGGCACGCACGCTCGGACCGACTTCAGTGGACATGGTCTTTCTCGACGCGGTAAAGACCGAATACACCGCATACCTCGAACTCTGCAGGCCACTCCTCCGGCCGGGAGGGTTTCTGATCGCGGACAACGCGCTCATGGCGGATTGGTGGATCGACGATCCGCCCGGCAGTCATCCCGGGCGCGACGCAATGGACGCGTTCAACAGGCGTATCGCCGCGGACCCGGAGTTTGATGCCGCGTGCGTTCCCGCACGCGCGGGTGTGACTATCGCCCGCAAGCGGACGTGACATCCGGGCAGCCCCTCAAAAAATCAAATCGTGGTGGCCCCCCTGAACCCCGGACGGGCAATGGGAACAATACCTTTCAACTCGTCGAGCCGTTCAACGAGCACTTCGTTGTCTTCAACTCCGGTTCTACCGTGAGTTCATGAATCTTGCCATCATCGGATTGGGGAACATGGGTTTAGGGATCCTCCGGGGCGCGCTTCGCGCGGGATTGCTTCGAGCCACGGATGTGGCCGTGGCGGAGCCTGATGAAGCAAAGCGCCGCGTAGCCGCGGAGTTAGGCACGGCGGTGATGGAACGCGGTCCCGAAGTCGCTGCGTGGTTGAAAGAGAGGGGCCTGGGGCAGTTGCTGCTGGCGGTGAAGCCCCAGATGCTGGATGCGGCTGTAGCGGGGTTGGGGGAAGGGCTGCCTCGCGGCACCGTGGCGATTTCGATCTTGGCGGGCACGCCGATCAAGCGGGTTCAAGCGGCGCTCGGCGGCGGTGTGCCGGTTGTGCGAGCCATGCCCAATTTGCCCGCGGCGATCGGGCAGGGGGCGACGGCGCTCTGCCGCGGCCCGGGGGCGACTGAGAAGGATGCCGATTTTGCTCGTGAGTTGTTCCGGGCGATCGGGCCGTTGGTGGTTGATCTCGAAGAAGGATTGATAGATGCATTTACAGCCATCGCCGGCTCTGGCCCGGCCTACTTCTTCTACCTCGCGGAAGCGATGGAGAACGCCGCGGCGGCTCAGGGGCTGACAGGCGATCGGTGCGGTGCGATCGTGCGTCAAACGCTCTTGGGGGCTGCGATGATGTACGCCGGGAGTGAGTCGGCACCCGCCGCGATGCGTGCTGCCGTCACCAGCAAAGGAGGCACAACGGCCGCGGCGGTGGGGGTGCTGGATCAGGCCGTCGTCATGGCCACGTTGGAGCGGGCGATGCTGGCGGCGCGTGATCGAGGGCGGGACTTGGGTTCGTGAAAGGGTGCGGGCAGAGCACGCCTGGGGCATTTCACTGTGGCGGACCTTTGGTGAGCAGTTCGTAGACTTCGAGCGCGACGCCGCGCAGGTCGGGGCGGTTTTGCAGACGAGAAATGGCTTCGGCCTGCCTCCCCGACTTGGCGAGGAGCAGCGCAACCAGGCCATCGTGATCGGAATAGCGGTTCCAGTAGGCATCGTTCTGCCAACGCTGCGGCCCGGCGAGGGCGAGTGTCATGGCCTCGGCGATGCGTCCGTTGGCGTGGGCTTCCTCGGCTGCGCGGAAGGCAACGCGGCCCACGCTGATCCAGAAAATCTCCATCTCGCCCTGGTGGGGCAGTTGAGGGTCCAGAATCGCCGCCGCATCCAAAACCGCGCCGGCGAGGGCCGTAGCGTCCACGCTCTTGACCGCGCCGGAGGAGACAGCATCGAGGTGCCGGTTGGCGGCATCCAGGGCATCGCCGAGTTGGAGTTCCTTCTTTTTGAAGGCGGCGACAATTTCAAGGGCCGCGGGGCCGCGGCCGCCGGCCGGAGCGGTGATGATGGCGGCGATTTCAGCCATGCGCTGCTCGGGAGGCTTGCACGCCACGAGCGTGAGCAGAAGGGCCGCGCCGAGCACGTAGCGAAGGAATGGGGGAAGCAACATCTCTGGATGGTACCGGGCAGGAGGCGGGTGGTTTCATTGAAGTTTGCCGCAGTGCGGGGCGGCGTGCCGATACCTACGCACGATATGGTCCGCACGCGATCCAATACGGAGAATGTTCCTACATTGCCGCCGGCGCTTGCAGCGCTCGGGCCGCAGTTCCGTGGCTTTCTGCGGGTGGAGTGCGGCCTGAGCGAGAATACGCTGGATGCGTACGGACGGGATGTACGGTACCTGCTGGAGTCGCTGGCGGGGCTTGGGGCGAAAAGCCTGGGTGCGACGACACGAGTGAGCGTTGAGAAGCATGTGCAGAGTCTTCGCTCAGCGCGAGGACTCTCGGCGGAGTCGGTGGTGCGGCATCTTGCTTCCGTGCGGGTGTTTTTCCGCTGGGCTGTTGCAACAGGGCGCACGGTCGAAGACCCGACGCTGGTCTTGGATCGTCCGCACCGCTGGAGGCGCTTGCCCGATGTTCTTTCGCCACAGTCGATGCAGAAGTTGGTTTCGACACCGCTCGAGCAGGATCTGTACGCGGGTGATGAGCGACTGCGACTCAGAGATGCGGCGCTCCTTGAACTGATGTACGCCAGTGGTTTGAGGGCATCCGAAGTATGCTCCCTTGATATGGCTGACGTGGTGGAGACGGTGGGGGTGCTCCGGGTGAGCGGCAAAGGGGGGAAACAACGCCTTGTGCCCATGGGGGCGCCCGCGAAAGAAACGTTGGGGCAGTACCTGAGCGTGGCCAGACCTGCTCTCGCGGGATCGCGGGCGGTGAAGGCATTGCTGTTGTCAGTCCGGGGGCGTGCGTTGACACGGATCGCGGTGTGGCAAATTGTGCGGCGCAACGCTCGGGGCGCTGGGCTGAATCATGTTCACCCCCACATGCTGCGTCACAGTTTCGCCACCCACCTGCTCATGGGCGGGGCGGATTTGCGAGTGGTCCAGGAACTGCTCGGCCACGCCGACATCGCAACAACGCAAATCTACACGCACGTCGATTCAACGCGGGCCAAGGCGGTTCACCGGAAGCATCATCCGAGGGCCTGATTCATGAAGAAATGAATAGGCGCATCGTTGAACGCCGATCTCCACGGCAGGTTCGTCCGTTTCTGTTCAGGCCGCCTGGTTCGATCCATCCGTTGCGGCTGCTGCAAGCAAGTACGACACCGCCTCCGACGCGATGCGCCGGGGTGAATCGAGCAGCGTGGCCATTTCGAGCGGCGTCAGGCCGTGTTCGCGCGAAAAGTCGATGAAGAGGCCGAGCGCCAGTCTGGCACGCGTATCCCGCAGAGCGGGCACGATTTGCTGCGTGGCGAACATTTCATTCTCTCGCCGGGCGAGGTGGCGCACATAATCGCGATGTGGAACATCGCGTTGCGAAAGCCATTCGATGATCGGGTTGCGGGAGGGGAGCCGGCGGCGCTCGCTCTTCACCCAACCAGCGAGTTCTATTTCCGGATCGGGGAGGGCGTCGATCGGCGGTTTCGCCTCGATCAAGCGAGAAGGAGGCTCGTACCTGAAGGGAAACGGGCCTGCTCCCTCTCCGTGTGCAGGATCAAACTCGAAATCGGATTCGCGCGTTAACCGCAGCATGGGCATCCACCTTCCCGGGTGCTCGTGGCTGTGCGAACGCACCGCCCCGAGCGCGGCCACCTTACTGGGCGATGGAGTACGGTGCGGATTCGAATCATCGGCCCACCACGGCCGAGACGTTCCGACGCCACCACCCGTCAACAACACCAAGAGTCTGTCGGACCCGTCGTAATCCGACAGACCGGAGAGAGATGAGACACGCCGGTGCCGGGGATGTCACCCCGTACGGTAGAGTTCGACAAGGAGCCGAACATGCTCACACCAGATTTCCAAAGGCCTGTCGTCCGCGGTTACGCGGCCGACAGACCGGAGAGAGAGAGAGACTTCCCAAGACAATCGGCGAGATTCCTTTCACGCCATACTTTCGGGCCGTCAATGGCCGCACCTTGATTTCAGAGTCCATCCTGCGGAGCCGACCGTCCACTGGCCGGGGTTGAGCAACCTCTCATGCAGATAGACCACATCGGTGTGTGGAATGGCTCTAGGGAGAAGCACCCAAAGATAGAATCGAACGAAAACCATTGCGAACGAATGACGCAAAACACTGAAAATCATGGGTAATCGTGAGAGATGGCAACCCGGTGCGCTCCGTTTACATGCTCCCTAACAGGGCACAACCTGTGGAGTGATTTCCTCGCGTTGCGCCTATCATGAGCCTCGTTTGGGAATGGAGCACAATCAACGCGCTCACGCGAGCGCTGGGAGTTTGAGCATGGCGGTTCGCATCGGTATCAATGGGTTCGGTCGCATCGGTCGGTTGGTGTATCGCATCGGTGCCGAGAACGGCATTGAGGTGGTGGCACTCAATGACCTGGTGCCCGCGGACAACTTGGCTTATCTCCTGAAGTTCGACACGATGCATGGTCGTTTCCGGTTGAACGGACAGCCTGCATCCATCTCCGCCACGGAGAACTCGTTCACGGTGAACGGCAAAGTGACGAAGACGATGGCCGAGAAAGATCCGGCGAAACTCCCGTGGAAGGAACTCGGGGTTGACTACGTGCTTGAATCAACCGGCCTCTTCACCGAGTTTGAGAAAGCAAGCCTGCACATCTCCGGCGGTGGAGCGAAGCGTGTGATCATCTCAGCGCCGACCAAGAGCGATACGGCGCAGGTGCCCACGCTCTGCCTGGGTGTGAATCACGAGAAGTACGATCCCGCGAAGCACACCGTCATCAGCAACGCCAGTTGCACGACCAACTGCCTCGCGCCCATCGCCAAGGTCATCCACGATACCTTTGGTTTGGAGGAAGGCCTGATGACGACCATCCACGCCGTCACCGCCACCCAGCCCACCCAGGACGGGCCGAGCAAGAAGGATTGGCGGGGCGGGCGTAACGCCTATCAGAACATCATCCCCTCCAGCACCGGCGCTGCGAAGGCGGTCGCGCTGTGCATCCCTGAACTCAAGGGGAAACTCACGGGCATGTCGTTCCGCATTCCCACGGCCGATGTGTCCGCCGTTGATCTGACTTTCAAGACGGCCCGGGACACCGGTCTGGCCGAGATCAACGCGGCGATGAAGCAGGCCAGCGAAGGAACGATGAAGGGCGTGCTGGCGTACACCGATGAGGAAGTGGTATCGAGCGACTTCATCGGCGACCGGCACAGCAGCATCTACGATGCCAAGGCCGGCATCGAACTCAACAAGCGGTTCTTCAAGGTCGTGAGTTGGTACGACAACGAGGCAGGCTACGCGACGCGATGCGTAGACATGATCAGGATGATGGCCATGAAGGACGGCATCAAGTAAGAGTGAATCAGACCAGCCGGGCCGTGATGCTCCACGGCGGGGCGTTCAGAGACCCTTCAACCGCCGCCGTTTCCACGGCGGCGGTTTCATTCTGTCGAGTGACGCGGTAGCGGGTCAGTGTGTACTCCCCGCGCTCATAGCCGAACCCGTCTCCGGCATCCTCGTACACCTCACCCAGGGCCGAGCCATGGTCGAGTGCGGCGACCAGGAGCAGTTCGCGCGGAGCGGGCTGACCCGTCCACTCCCGAACCGGCCCGACAGGCACCGCCGAGCCGGGCCTCAGATAGAGCCGTGGCAAGTCCGGGTCGGTTTCGTCGACGACATCGAAGGGGCGCCATGGCAGCGGCGGTGGCCCGCCGCGGATATCGGGGTGAACCTCGCACTGCACCAGCACATCCGGACCGAGGAGGAAAGCAGTGTCGATCGTGCGCAGCCGTGGATTCGCCGGGTCGGCGGTGAAAACAGGTCTGACCACAGGTTCGCCTGTGAGGTGGGCGTGCCGGAAGAGGGTGTACAAGTAAGGGAGAAGCCGATACCGCCGCGTGAGTGCAAGGCGGCACGTTCGCTCGCAATCATCACCAAAGACCCACGGCTCGTGAGGCCTGGTAGTTTTTTCCGAGTGGGCCCGAGCAAAGGGAAGAAGTGCACCGATCCCCATCCAGCGGGCGAAGAGCGCCGCATCAGCATCTCCGATGAAACCGCCGATATCGGGACCCGCGAAGGGCTGTCCCGAGAGTCCCAGGTTGAGCGCCATGGGGATGGACCACCGCAGGTGGTTCCAGTCGCTCCGGTTATCCCCCGTCCAAGTCGCGGCGAACCGGTGCCCGCCGAGGAAGTTTGAGCGCGTCAACAGGAATGGCCGTCGATCAGGGCGGGCCGCAGCGATTCCTTCGCGTGACGCCCGCACCATCATCATCCCGTAGATATTGTGGTACATGGCGTGGTCGCCCGGGCCGCCGAGCTCCGGGTCGGCCCGGTGCTGATTCGAGACCGGCATCGTTTTTTCGACGCCACCGAAAACGGCCGGTTCGTTCATGTCGTTCCAGACGCCGTCCATGCCTGCACGCAGGAAAGGTTCGTACAAACCCGCCCACCAGCGCCGCGTTTCGTTCCTCGTGAAATCGGGGAAGGCGCACTCGCCCGGCCAGACGTTTCCCCGGTATTCCGCGCCCGAAGCCGTCGTGACAAAGTGTCCTCCGTCGCGACCCTCGGCGTAGACGCGGTCGAGCGGATCGACCTTTACGCCCGGATCAATCATGTAGATCGTGCGGAATCCGGATGCCGCGAGTTCGGCGTTGAGTCCTGCCGGGTCGGGAAACTTGTTCGCGTCGAACGTAAAGACGCGGAAGCCATTCATGTAGTCGATGTCGAGCCAGATGACATCGCAAGGCATGTTGCGCGAACGGAACTCCGCCGCGATGCGCCGCACTTCCCCCTCCGGTTCGTAACTCCAACGGCACTGGTGATATCCAAGGGACCACAAGGGTGGCATGGGCATCCGCCCCGTGAGATCGGAGAGCGCACGCACCACACCCATGGGGTCGGGCCGTTCGATCACCGTGACCGCCGGGGAGGGACCGAAGACCCGCACGAGGATGCGTCGGTCCAGATTGATCTGGGCACGATAGGTTGTTTCGATCAGAACGCCGAACGCGGAGCCATCCGGTCGCACCGCCAGAATGAAGGGATGAGATTGGTACAAATTCCGGCTTTTCGCGTTGTAATCGAAGTGGTCATTGTTCCAGAGAAGGGTCGATTCGCCGTTGCGCAGCAGCGGGCCGACCTGCTCGCCGGTTCCGTACAACGAGACGCCCGGCCCGGTTTCGATCTGCACCCATGATTCCTTGCCCCGTCGCGAGAAGGCGGGTCGCACCCGCCAACCCGAGGGCACGGGGCCTTGCGCGGTGGGCTGTGCTTCGTACGCGGGGAACGGCGGCGTCGGCGCCATCACCGCCGCGGGATCGCGGAATCTTGCAATGCTCGGGCCGATCAAGACAGGCCCGCGGTCGTATCGGCGGTGGAGCGGTGTGTTCATGGGTCGCGTGATCGCATCCTCGGGTGTTGCGATCGTTCGGTGTCGCGTCAGCGGGCCTGCCCGCGTTCCTTCAGGGCACGGATGCGCTCCGCGAGACTGAGGAGTTTGATGAACCCGCCCGCATCCTTCTGGCTGTAGATCTCCTCACCCTCGAAACTGACCATTTTTTCCGAGTAAAGTGAGTGCGGGCTGCGGCGCTGCACCGCGGTCGCCGTGCCTTTGAAGAGACGAACAACGATCTCACCGTCCAAACGGTCGGCCATCTTGTCGGCACAGGCCCAGAGACATTCTCGCAGCGGGGTGAACCATCGCCCGTCGTAGACCAGTTCCGCGAAGGTGAGACCAAGATGCTCGCGGTAATGACGAGTCTCGCGGTCGAACACCAGTTCTTCCACGGCGCGGAGAGCCTCGACGATGACCGTCCCCCCGGGGGTTTCGTACAGGCCGCGGGACTTCATACCCACGCGGCGATTCTCAACCAGGTCGACCCGACCGACGCCGTGCGGCCCGGCGATGCTGTTGAGGCGGTGGACGAGGTCCGGCCCGTTCAACATGTGCCCGTTGACGGCGACGGGGCGGCCCCTCTTGAATGTGACGGTGACGTCCTCGGGCTTATCCGGAGCGGAGGCGGGATTCGCGGTCAACATCCACACATCCTCCGGCGGCGCGTTCCACGGATCCTCGATCGCTCCGCCCTCGTGGCTGATGTGCCAGAGGTTGCGGTCGCGCGAGTAGATCTTGGTGGCGCTGGCCGTGGTTGGGATATCGCGCTTGGCCAGGTAGTCCAGCATGGCCATCCGCCCGGACAGGTTCCACGCGTCGTGCCGCCACGGGGCGATGACTTCCATCTCGGGTGCAAGTGCGGCGTAGGCGCTCTCGAATCGGACCTGATCGTTTCCCTTGCCTGTGCATCCGTGGGAGAGGGCTGTGCATCCTGTCTTCTTCGCGATCTGCACCTGCCCTTTCGCCAGCACGGGACGAGCGATCGCCGTGCCCAGCAGGTACCGTCCCTCATAGACCGCCCCTGTAATCATGGTGGGGAAGACGAACTCCTCGATGAACTCGTTCTTGAGATCGACCACGTGGCACTCCGACGCACCTGAGTTGAGCGCTTTCTTCTCCACGCCGTTGAGTTCGTCGGCTCCCTGCCCGACATCGCCCACCACGCAGACGACCTCGCAGTCCATATTCTCACGCAGCCACGGGACGATGCAGGACGTATCGAGGCCACCGGAGTACGCGAGTGCAACTTTCTTTTTCATGGCGGATCTGAAGGAGGAACTGGCATCGGATCTTGAACAACGGAGCGGGCCGAACGTCACGGATACGCCCGGCTGTGCGCGACGGGTCTGAATTGTGCGCTTCCGCCGCACGAATTCAAGGTAGTCGAGGAGAAATTCACGGGGTCATCGGCCCGCACGCTACCTACCCGGCCTTGCCGAAAAGGTGGAGCAGCAGCGCGTTCTGGGTGTGCATGCGGTTTTCCGCCTGGTCGTACACGATCGAGTTGGGCGAATCAATGACACCGTCGGTCACTTCGACGCCGCGATGAGCAGGCAGGCAGTGCATGAACAGGCTCCCGCCCTTGATACCGATGCCGGCCCGGGCCATCAGATCCTCCGTGACGGCGTAGCCGCCGAAGGCCCCGCGACGTCCGACCGAGTCTGTCTGCCCCATCGAGACCCATACGTCCGTGTAGACCACATGATGCCCCTCGATCGACGACGGATCGTGGCTGAACGTGAGCACCGAACCGGATACTCGTGCCGCCGTCTCGCACTCGTCGCACACGTCGCCCGCGGGATCATGGCCGGGGGGGGTGACCACTGTGATGTCCACTCCCAGCTTGGTCGCGGCGTGCATGAGAGAATGACAGACATTGTTGCCGTCGCCGATGTACGCCAACCGCTTGCCCGCGAGTCCCCCGGGCCTCTCCCAGATCGTGAACAGGTCCGCCAGCGCCTGGCACGGGTGGAACCGATCCGAGAGCGCGTTGATTACCGGGACATTCGCCGCAGCGGCGAGTTCATCCACCACCGTCTGGGAGTACACCCGGGCGATGATGCACTGCACCCAGCGCTCCAGATTCTTCCCGTAGTCCTTGACGCTTTCACGCTCACCGAGCCGCTGAGCGCTGTGATCCATGTAGATCGCCCTACCGCCCAGCATCCCGATGCCGGTCTCGAACGTGATCCGCGTTCGCAGCGACGCCTTCTCAAAGAGAAGTATCGCGGTGACACCATCGAGCGCCTTGCGGAACCGCTTGCGATTTTTCTTGATCGCCGCGGCGGTCTTGAAGAGCGCCAGCATCGTTTCGGCGTTCATCCACGAAAGCGTCAGGAGATCGCCTCCGGCCAGCGGCTGTGCCATTGATGTCGAGAACGTGCGGGAGCGTGCTGGGGAACGGGAAGTCTTGCGGGCGCGGGTTGGCATTTGTGGATGGGGCCGGGGTAGGAGGGGGTGCGAGTTCTCGCAGCGCACGCGAATCGCGACACGCCGCGGTTCACCGGGTCGTAACAATACGCGTTCCGGCCTCCCCGCCCCGAACGTAGCGCTCGAATGCAGCGGGGTCGTTGCCGCTCAGGATAACGACCGGCGCGCCCAGGTCGCGTGCGGCCTGGGCAGCGGCGCGGGCTTTGGGGATCATGCCGCCCCGGATTGTTTCGTCGTCGATCAGTGCCTCGATCTCCTCCGGCGTAACGCGGGGGATCAAAGCACCTGACTTGCTCAGAACTCCGGGCACATCGGTCAGGAGAACAAGGGATGAGGCCCTGATCGCAGTCGCGACGCCCGCCGCGGCGTCATCGGCGTTCACATTCAGAAACGTACCTCTCGAATCGATCCCGATCGATGACACAACGGGAAGGTACTTTTCTCGCAGCAGCACCCGCAGCAGTTCCCCACCGGGGCCCGGGAGTACATCCCCGACCGAACCGGGGTCGAACTGAAAGCGGGTGGTCTTGGCTGTCGGAACAGCCCCGCCAGGTCCACCATCGCCCAGGCACACCCCGACCGCCCGTCCTCCCACGGCGTTGATCGCGGCCACAAGTCCTTTATTCACAGATCCCGCAAGGATCGATACAATCTCATTCATCTGCTCGGGCGGCGTGATTCGAATGCCCTCACGGCGCTGAGTCGTGAGGTTCAGACGCGCGAGGTGCCGGTCAACGGCCTTTCCACCGCCGTGGAGGAGAACGACCCCCGCGGGATGCTTCTGAGCGAGTTCCACCACGGCACGCCACAGATCGGGAGTCGAGGATTGTTCTTCGAGCGTGGTTCCACCGATCTTGAAGACCAGCGGCCCGTCATCTTCGTTCGTGGAGTTCATGCGATGCGTGGAGAGGGTTGTCATCAGTTCGTTGGGAGCGATGCGAGTCCGCTGGTTTCGGAAAAATCAAAGCAGAGATTCATGCACTGCACGGCCTGCCCCGCCGCGCCTTTTGTGAGGTTGTCGATCGCGCTCGCGATGATAAGGTGGCCGGAGTTTTCATCCACGGCCCAGCCCAGATCGCAGAAGTTGGTGTGACGCACGTCCGCCACGGCCGGCCAGGTGCCCGGGCGACAAAGCCGAACAAACGGTTCGCGGTTGTACGCTTGGTGAAGAGTGTGTGAGACCCTGTCGCCCGTCCAACCCTCCGCAAGATCCACGTGGATCGTGGATAGGATTCCACGTTCGTACGCCCCCAGGTGCGGTGTGAAGATGACCGGAGCGCCGCAATAAGCGCTGATTTCAGGCGTATGTCGATGAGAAAAGACTCCGTAAGGCTGCAAACTCACCTCACAGAAAAGCGAAGATTCCTTCAATGCTCTTCCGGCACCGCTCACCCCGCTGGTTGAATCGATGATCGGTCGGCGCGGCACGCCGGCGTCCAGCCGCAGCGCGCCCGCCGAAATGATCGGCGACAGGGGCAGGATCGAGGATGTGGGGTAGCAACCCGGCACCGCGATGAGCATGGCGGTGCGGATGCGATGTCGATTCAACTCCGGCAGCCCGTACACCGCGGTCTCCAGCAGCCCCGGCTGCGTATGCGTGAATCCGTAATGAGTTGGATAGACCGCCGCATCGCGGAATCGGAATGCCGCGGACAGGTCAAGGACCCGCAACCCTGTTTCCAGCAGTTCTGGCGCGAGCTCCATGCTGGCCTCGTGCGGAGTGGCGAGAAACACCGCATCGGGGCGTAACGCGGCGATTTCCTTCGGATCCGCGGCGTGCAGAGGAAGGTCGATGCGGTTGCGAAAACGCGGAAAAACGTCCGCCAACGTACGGAAGGTTCCTCCCGAGCCGCCGCGTCGGGCCGAACCGAACAATCCGACGATCTCCACCCGAGGGTGGCCGAGCAGGATGGAGACAAGTTCCGCGCCGCTATAACCGGCGGCACCGACAATTACGATTCGCTTCGTCACGGCCAGAGTGTAGTTATCAAGATTTTGGGCCGCGTTGGGTGTGGGAGAGGCGAACGGAAGACATCTCGTTTACATCGGTAACACCATTGTGTTCATGCGGTGTTTCTGGAAACGCATACACAGCCAATAACACCCGATAAGACATGAGTAAGTCAACCTAATGCGCTTCATCTCGTCGAGTGATTGAAGCAACGTGAGATTCGTGACTCATCCTGCGCCGATGCACTATGCGTGGAGACACCCATGAACAACGCCAAGCGCCCGTCCGCCACCACGCCGATTGTCAGCAAGTACGCCGACGACCCCGAGATGTCAGAACTCGTGGGGCTCTTTGTCAGCGAACTGCCTCAACGCACAGACGCACTGCTCGACGCATTCAGAACTCAGCAGTGGGAGATCGTGCAACGAATTTCGCACCAACTGAAAGGTGCTTCCGCAGGGTATGGATTTCCCACGATCGGGGCGGCCGCGGGGAAAGTCGAGGATGTCGTTCGATCCGGGCCTATCGCCGAATCCGGGGTGGTGCAGCGCCTCGACGAGAGTGTCAGAGAACTCGTGGCGCTCTGTCAGAGGGCCAAAGGCTCACACAGCCCCGGGTAATTCGCCGATGCTTTCCGCGTGGAATCGCGGCGAGCCGATCAACCTGTCGCAGGCGAAGGGCCCTCGGCCCAGGGTGGGGGGGCGTCGATGATTGCTGCAGCGCCGGGATTGTGGCCGTCCGATGCCCGTCCACGCGTCCTGATCGTGGATGACTCGGCGGATGTTCATCGTCTGTTGTGCGCACGCTTGAAGAGCGAGGGGTTGGATTTCGTCAGTGCCCTTTCCGGGGAAGAGGGTCTTCGTCTCGCCGCTGATCCCGCCGTTCTGCCCTCGCTCATTCTGCTCGACATGGACATGCCGGGCCTGCACGGGTTGAACGTCCTGCAGGCGCTGAAAGCCAACCCCGCCACGCTGGAAGTCCCGGTCATCGTCGTTTCCGGTAATCAGATGGCCCAGGATAAGGTGCGGGCATTCGACCTCGGAGCGGTCGACTACATCACCAAGCCCTTTGAAATGACCGAACTTCGTGTGCGTGTGCGGCAGGCGCTTCGGATGCGGCAACTCATCCAGATGCTCGCCCAGCGTGCGCAGATCGACGGCCTCACGGGCCTCTGGAACCGTTCGTTCTTCAACCAGCGCTGGAGCGAGGAATACGCCCGCGCCGCCCGTTACGGTCACCCCCTTTCCGTGGCGATGACGGATGTGGACCATTTCAAGTCCATCAACGACACGTACGGACACGCCGCGGGGGACGTAGTGCTGCAGGGAGTGGCGAAGGTACTTCTTCGAGAATGCCGTCAGCACGACCTGGTGTGCCGTTACGGCGGCGAGGAGTTTGTGATCGTGATGCCCGAGACTTCGGCACTCGATGCGGCGAGCGTCTGCGAGCGCATCCGGGCCGCCCTCGAGCGGGAGCGTTGGCCTCGCCACCCGGATCGGATTGTCACGCTTTCGATCGGCATTGCGGGCTCGTGCGGAGGGGTTACGCTCAGCCCCGATCAATGGGTTGAAGTCGCGGATGGCAACCTGTACGGCGCCAAAAGGGCCGGACGAAACCGGCTGATCTGGTCCGATGTGACGGCGCAGGGGGTGTTCCCGTCGGTACGCGCGGCGTAGGTCTGCATCATCACGAGTGGCCGTGCGCGTTGCTCGGATTCAGAACGGAAAAATCACCCCGGTATACAGCATCGCCTGATCGAGCGCGGGGTTCTCGTCATCCCCATAGATACGCGCATTCGAGAAATGCTGCCACCGCACCCCGAGCAGCAAGCGCACGCCCGACCCCGAGATCTCGTGTGTGAAGCCCACGCCCGCTCTGGGCGAAAAGTTGAAACTTGTTCCCCCCTCTGGCACATCGTCCGATGCTCCCATGATGCCGATCCCGGCTTCTGCAAAGACCGTCCACTTCTCGTGGTTCAGGAAATGCCAGCGGAAGTTCAGAACCGGATTGATCGCGCCGGCATCATCGCCGGGCTGGGAAAAGTACCATCCGCCCAGTTCACCCTGTATCTCCACGTCATCGATGATGAAGTACCCGAATGCCCCGAAGAGGTTGACGCTCTCGATATCGTCAATGTCCGAGGCAAACCCGCCCCCGATGATCCACCAGCGAGAACCTTCGGCTCCAAAACGTGCCACAGACGTGGAGGCGGTGGGCGGTTCTGATGCTGGTGCTTCATCCGGTTGGAGCGATACCGCGGCCGGGTGCAGGGCCAGCAAACCCGCGTCGAATGAAAGGGCAGTACCAGAGAAAACAATGATGCAGACGGCGATCGAGAGAGTTCTCATCGGCGGAGCCTACGCCGCGCGGCGAGACTTCGCAAGTACTTATGCACGATGCGTGGTTTCGTCGTACCTCACCGTCGATCCAGACAGTGAGAGACACCGGTACGGTTTACGTGTGACCCGAACGGAACCCTCGGACAGAATCACTCCTACAATCACCCCATTCGGCGAAGCGGAAGGGCCGCGAACGCCGCACGACGGAACGAACCCGCATGTCCACACTGACCGCCTCCAACCGATCCGGCACTCCCGGCCACGACAGCAACCCGCAACACAACGGATCCTCGCGATCCGGCTCATCGAAGCGACCCGCGGATCTTCTTCCCGATGCAACACTTGTCAAGTGGCTCCGGGATATGTACCTGATCCGGGAGTTCGAGAATCGCACCGCCCAGGCGTATCAGCAGGCCAAAATCGGCGGATTTTGCCATCTCTACATCGGCCAGGAAGCCCTTGCGGTCGGCACGATCGCGGCACTCGAGCCCGATGACCCGATCGTGACCGCGTACCGGGACCATGGCCATGCGCTCGCGAGGGGCATGTCCGCTGAGGCCTGCATGGCCGAAATGTTCGGCAAGGAGGGCGGATGCGCCAAGGGCAAAGGCGGCAGCATGCACATGTTCGATCGGCCACACTGGCTCTTCGGTGGTCACGGCATAGTGGGAGCCCAAACCCCCCTGGGCACAGGTCTGGCATTTGCCGCCAAGTATGAACTCGAAGTGCTCGGAGAGGCTCTTGACGGCGGACCCGCGAAGAAGAAGGTCGCCCTTGCCTATCTCGGGGACGGCGCTCTCAACCAGGGTGCGTTGCACGAGGCCATGAACCTCGCCGGGTTGTACTCCATCCCCGTGATCTATATTGTCGAGAACAACGGCTATTCCATGGGAACCGCCATCGAACGCGGCACCACCATGGCCCATGACCTGCGGAAGAAAGCGGTGGCGTACGGCATCCGTGGCGAGATCATCGATGGTCTTGATATTCAGGATCTTTACAGCGAGTTCAAGCCGCTCGTGGATTGGTGCCGCGAGGAGCAGGCGCCGGCCTTTGTCGACCTCAAGACCTACCGCTACCTGGGCCACTCGATGAGTGATCCCCAGAAGTACCGCACCAAGGAGGAAGTCGAACAGTACAAGGCGAAGGATTCGATCGATCGGCTTGCCTCGCAGTTGATGGACGCGCAGAGCGACCGTGCCAAAGCGAACGGAGGCCGGCCTGTCTTGTCCGAGCAATCATTCATGGAGATTCAGGCTGAGGTCAGAGCCGCGGTAGCCCGCGGTCTTGAGTTCGCCGAGAACAGCCCCGCGCCGGACCCGTCCAAGGAACTGTACAGCGATGTCTTCCTCAACCCGATGAAGAACCTGTCGCCGTTGGGCGAGTATGTCCACGGGGCGAAGAATCCGCTGCTCTGAGCACTCCCAGCGACGCTGCCTTTGAGCCGTGGCCGTGGTGGCGCAGGGCCACGAGCGTCTGGTCATCATCCCTCGTAGCACTCATGCGGTGCGCGTACAGGGCTTTGTGGACAGTTTCCACCACGCAGTCGGGCTGGCCAGTGCAATCCATAAGGGCCGCGTCCAGCCTGGCGGTCCCGAACATCTCCATCTCAGGGCTGAAAGCCTCGGTAATGCCGTCGGTGTACAGAATGACGGTGTCCATCGGTCCCAGCAGGATCGATTCACTCACGTACTCCGCCTCCGCGAGGATGCCGAGAGGGACCCCCGCGCATCCGCCATCGACGGCCGCCACAAATCCATCCAAACCACGCTTGAGTCGGGGCGGATTGTGACCGCAGTTGCAGTACGTGAACTCGCCCGTCACAGGGTCGTGGACGGCGAAGAAAGCGGTCACAAACATGCCTTCCAGGTTCGCCGCGACCAGGCGACGATTGGCAAAGCGCATGACCGCGGCGGGGTCCGGCCCCGTCGCCTCGTGGTCGTAACAGTGGAGAATGGCGTGCAGCATTGCCATCACGGTCGCGGCGCCCGCGCCGTGTCCGGATACGTCGGCGATCAGGACGCCCCAGCGCCCGCCCGGGAGTGCAAAGAAGTCGTAGTAATCGCCGCCCGCCTCATCACTGGTCAGGTAACTCGTGGCGATCTCGAGTTCAGGGATCTCGGGCGGTCGGGCCGGGAGGAGGGACTGCTGCACTCGCGCGATGCTGTCGAACTGCTCGCGGAGCGCCGAGTTGAGGCGGCGCACTTCCTGCAGGGAATCAGCGTGCCGATTCGAGGCCCCGAGAAGATTGGCCACCATCAGGGCCTGGCTCACATCACGAGGCTGGATCGCCCCCTCCGGAGCGCGGCTGAAGGCGAACGTCCACTCGGCCACGGTGTCCCCGCGCAGGATCGGAAGCGCCATGCAGGATGTTGACCCCTCGGCGACAGCACGCACCTGTTCGTCGTCGATGTCGTCCCAGCCGAACACCAGTTTGGGCTGCATATCCGCGATGAGACGGCCCAGGAACACGCCTCTACGCAAAGGGAGTCGTGCGAGGGCTTCGGGCGTGTCGTCCCGCGTGTGTGGCACGCGCCCGTTCACCGAATCGATGACGCGTACCGCGTACATCACTCGGTACGCACCCGGATCATCCGGGACGGGCTTGAGTCCTGCGAAAGCACTGATCGGCCGAACCCGGCCGTACTGACCCATGAACTCCGAAAGAACATCACGCGAGGAAGTGCCGCCGGTCATGCTCTTGAGCATGTGCAGTAGCGGTTGGATCGATGGCTCGCCCGACAAGTCCAGGTATCGCACGCCTAGAGCGTACGAGCGGGCTGTCATTCCGGCGGGGGACGCCGTGAATCGACCGTCGACGATCGTCAAGCCCCCGTCCGGCACAGCCGCATACAGCGAACCGGGTGCCGATTTCTCCCCTCTCACGCCTGAAAACACCCGAGTGATGGTGTCTGATGTGTGCCACCCCGACACAAGACTGACGGTACAATCGAGGCTGCAAGACCCACAGCCGCGAACGAACTCTGTGCGAGGATGATCCTTTGGCGCTATTCAGTTGGAAAAAGCAGGATGACAAGCAACCCTCGCCCCCGTCGGGCTCCGCGCCCGCGTCGTCCGGGAGCGACGCCGCCCCGGGTGTACCGTCGGAGAACGGTCAACCTTCGTTCTCCCCCGAGAAGGCATCGAAGTTTTTTCAGCACGCGAGGACCGTGGACGAGGCCACGAACTATGAGTACGCGGCCCAACTCTGGCTGAGCGGTATTCGATGGGACCCAAACAGCATGGAGGGGCTGGTCGGTTTCTTTCAGACCATCGCCCGTTTCAACGAGACGCCTTCCGGCAAGAAGGGCGTGAGCAAGGATGTGGTCAAGACCGTCAGCGGGAAGGGTGATGTGGATCGCTACGCGCTGGCGCTCCTGGAGTGGGGTCAGCGACCTACCGAATCGGTGTTGGCGGTACGGGCCGCCGAGGCCGCGGCCCGACTCGGCATCAAGGCCCCGACCCGCTGGATTACGGAGCGTGCCTTCGGCATCGCCGTCAAGGACAAAAAACCCAGGAAGGATTTGTTTCTCAAGTGTTCGGAATGCTTCGGCAAAGCCGATGCCTTTGAGTTGGCGCTCGGTGCCGCGGAACACGCCCTCAAGATGGACCCCACCGATGGCGAACTCGCGGCCCGTATCCGGAATCTCGCCGCCCAGGCCACGATGTCGAAGGGCGGCTTCGAGAATACAGGTAAGGAGGGTGGTTTCCGGTCCAACATCCGCGATGCCGCGAAACAAAGGCAACTGGAAGATGCCGACCGAATCGTGAAAACCGAGGACACGCTCGACCGCCTGATCAGCGCGGCGGAGGAGGAGATGGTCCGGCGCCCCGGCGACCTGCCCACAACCGAGCGATACGGAAAGCACCTCCTGGAACGGGGCCGACCCGCCGATGAGGAGAAGGTCCACGCGCTGTACATGGCGACATTCGAGTCCACCAAGCAGTTCCGCTTCCGCGAGATGGCCGGCGACATCCGGATCCGTCAGTCGCGGCGCAAGGTAACGGAACTCAGAGATATGCTCGCGAAAAGCCCTGACAGCGAGATGATCCAACGGATGGTTGCACAGGCCGAGCAGGAGCACAACCAACTGGAGGCAGACGAGTTCAAACTCCGCTGCGAAAACTACCCCACCGATCTGACCAGAAAGTTCGAGTTGGGCAAACGGTATTTCGCGCTGGGGCAGTACCACGAGGCCATCGAGCAGTTCCAGGAGGCCCAGCACGAGCCCCGCAACCGAGCCGCGGCGATGGGGCTTCTGGGACAATCCTTCCAGCGCATCAACTGGAACGAGGAAGCCGTGGACACATTCCGCCATGCCCTCGACATCAAGGACCTGCTCCCCGACACCTTGATGGAACTTCGCTACCACCTGATGACCGCCCTGCAGGCCAAGGCCGAGGCCGAGGCCGATGTCGCCGCCGCGGAAGAGGCGGATCGTCTCGCCTCCGCGATCGCGCGTCAGCAGATGTCATACCGCGACATCCGCACCCGGCGTGATGCCATCAAGGCACTCCTCCTCAAACTCCGCGGCCGCGGTGACACCCCGCCTTCCGCGGGAGGGGCGGTGTGATCACCCCGGTTGTCGGCATCATCCCCGCCCGGCTTGGTTCAACCCGCTTCCCCGGCAAAGTGCTGGCGTCCAAGACCGGCAAACCCCTGATCCAGCACGTCTGGGAGTCGGCCCGTGGTGCATGGTCGGTTTCCCGATTGGTGGTAGCGTGCGACGATCAGAAAGTCGCCCGCGTGGTCACAGACTTCGGCGGCGAAGCAATATTGACCTCGCCAAGCCACGAGAACGGCTCCAGCCGACTCGCCGAGGCTGCGCGACTTCTGCGTATCCCGGGTCATGCCTTGATCGTCAACATTCAGGGTGATGAACCCGAGATCGACCCGATCCTCATCGATTCAGTGGTGGCCCTCGCCAAAGAAAGCGGAGCGGAGGTCACCACCCTTGCCTCTCCGTTTCACGAGAACGAGAACCCGGCCGATCCCAACACGGTCAAAGTGGTGCTCGCCGCCGGCGGGCGCGCGATGTATTTCTCCCGAGCGTTGATCCCTTTTGCACGCGAGGCGGGCGTGAGCGGGGCGGCCCCTTTGCGGCACATCGGACTGTACGTCTACCGTGCCGATTTTCTACAAACATACGTGAGCCTGCAACCCGGATCGTGTGAGCGCACAGAAATGCTCGAACAACTCCGAGTGCTGGAGCACGGTTACAGCATCGCCGTCGCCGTGCATCACTGCCGGGGTCAAGGCATCGATACGCCCGAGCAGTACGAAGCATTTGTCACGCGCTTTCAGGGCATTGTGCACAAGGCCGCAAAGTCTCGCCAGAAAGTCGGGTAGGTCTTGGCGACACACCCGGGATCCTTGATAAATACATTGGGCCTTCGCAGCCCGATGAGCGCCATGGACATCGCCATTCGATGGTCGCGGTAGGTCTCGAACTCCACCCGGGGTACGTTCGACGATACATCGACGCCCCCCGGCGGTGGAGTGATCGTGAGGGCGTTGGGATCGCCCGACGACGGCGCTGCCTTGACGCCGATACGGGTGAGTTCGGCGATGAGGGCATCGATCCGATCCGTTTCCTTGTCTCGCAGCGTGGAAAGCCCCCGCAGGATGGACGGCCCCGTGGCGAAGCACGCCGCCGCGGCCAGAGTCATGGCGGCATCCGGCATATCGCTCATGTCGGCGAGAATCGGGGCCAATGTCCGAGGACCATGCACCTCGATGCCGCCATCCCGTACGCGACGCTCCAGGACTCTCGCACCCATCAGGGCCAACTGGCGGGGAAAAAGGGCATCACCCTGGAGGCATTCAACATCCAGGCGGGGGGTACAACAGACCGCGCCCGAAATCATCGCCGCGGCGGCCCAGAAGTAGGTCGCTCCGCTCGCGTCGGGCTCAACGTCGTAGGAGAATCCTCGCAGCGTGCCCGGTGAAACGCGGAGGATCCTTCCATCACCCGAGGTTCTGACCGTTGCGCCGAGCGAGGCCAACAGGCCGATGGTCATGGATACATATGAAGCGCTGGTCGCGTGTCCGGACAGGGTCATGGTAAGACCGTGCGGAAGGAATGGCGCGGTCAGCAGCAACGCCGAGAGAAACTGGCTTGATCGTGTCGGTCCAGAGGTCAACGTGCGAGCCGGATCCGCCGTGGGGGTGATGGTCAGCGGCGGGCATCCGGGCACTCCGCCGTACTCCACATCCGCCCCCATAGCGGTGAGAAGTTCGCCGAGCTCACCGATCGGCCGCTCCCGCATTCGCGCGTTGCCGTCGATGGTGATGCGGCCCGGAGAGAGAAGCGCGGCACCGGAAAGGAATCGCACCGCGGTTCCTGCATTCTCAAGATGCAGCACCACGCCACCCGCCGGGATACGCCATCGGCCTGCGACACCACGAACACGCACTTCATGACCCGAGACCGAAACCCCGGCACCCAGTTGCTGAATGGCGCGGAGCATCTGTTGAGCATCATCCGCTTCGGTCAGTGCGCCCCGCAGCACCGACTCGCCGTCCGCGAGTGCCGCGAGCAACAGGGCGCGGTTCGTCAGGCTCTTCGAACCCGGCGGCGTCACTCGAACATCGAAACCTCGCCCGCTTGTCATCGGGATGGGCAGCGGGTCGGGCAGTTGTTCCAACGGAAGCCGCATGACTTCCGCTGCGTTCGGCGTCGGATCTCGCGTTGCATCATCCGCGCTCATCACGCGTTCTCGGAGGTTCCGCGCCTGAACACGGCGACCACATCTTCGATGGGGACGACGAAGAGCCGGTTGTCTCCCTCGAGATCAACCGGGATCGCGTTCTTGGGATTGAAGAGAACACGGTCGTACCTCGCGATCGGGTAATCCGTGTCCTTTTCCACCTGCGCCGAAACCGCCACAACCCTCCCCGTCAAGGTCGGGATCTCGATCTTGTCGGGGAGGTGGATGCCCGCTTTGGTCTGCTTCTTATCGTCGTCCTTGCGGATCAGCACGCGCTTGCCGATCGGTTCGACTACTTCAAGCGGCTTGGTGCTTCTGGCTCCACGGCTGGAATCGGACGTGCTCATGCGCGGCAAGGATACGCCGTAAAGTCACGCAGATACCATGCGGACAGCCGTGGGTACTGTTCCCATGCACCGTATATTCCACGAGGATCACGCGTGAATCTTCTCCCCGACATCCGCGCATTCATCAAAGACGTGCCCGACTTTCCCAAGCCCGGCATCGTGTTCAAGGATTTCACGCCGTTGCTCGCCGATGCGCGTGGTCTGGCCCTTGCCGTGGAGTTGATGGCCAATCCGTTTCGCGGCGTACAAGTCGATACGGTCATCGGGGCCGAGTCACGAGGGTTTATTTTCGGAATCGCCATCGCCCAGGCGTTATCCGCCGGCTTCGTTCCGGTGCGCAAAGCGGGGAAACTGCCGCGGAAGGTGCGCGGAATCACGTACGACCTGGAATACGGCACCGACCGTCTCGAGATGCACGCCGACGCCATCGCATCGGGCACGCGTGTCCTGGTGGTCGATGACCTTCTCGCCACCGGCGGCACGCTCGACGCCTGCGCCAGGCTCGTGCACGAAGGCGGGGCCGTGATCGCGGGCCTGAGTGTGCTAATTGAGCTCGAAGCGCTCGGCGGGGCGAAGCGGCTGGAGAAGTACGGGAAGGTTCATTCCGTCATCCGCTGCTGAGTCTGGTTTTGACCCGCATACGCTCACGCGATGACCCTCAACACGCTCGATCGGACTCACGACCCTTCACTTCGATCCTGGCTGGAGTCGGCCAACGACCCATCGTCGGCCTTTCCCATCCAGAACCTGCCGTACTGCACGATCGTGCGGCCTCATCATCAGCGGGGCACGGTGGCGGTCGCGATCGGGGACTGTGTCATCGACCTGAGCTTGCTGTTTCAGGCGAGACTCTTGGATGGCATCGCTGGTATCGACGAGCTCGGCAAAGGGGCGATTGATGGTGTAGCGTGGAACCTCAATGCTCTTCTCGAACTGCCCCGGACTGCCCGCGTCGGGCTGCGTCATCGCCTGTGCGAGCTGCTGCGGGAGGACAATCACGGTCTCCGCGACAACCCTCGCCTGCTCGAGGTGGCGATGCGGCCGATCAAGGATACGGAGTTCGGGGTACCCGTTGAAGTCGGCGATTACACCGATTTCTACGCGAGTATTCACCACGCGAGCACTGTGGGGGCGATGTTCCGCCCGGAGAACCCGCTGCTGCCGAACTACAAGCACGTTCCGATCGGCTATCACGGTCGATCGTCATCGATCGTCGTGAGCGGTAAAGACATTCATCGTCCGGTCGGCCAGCAGTCCCCTCCCGAAGCCGATCCCGCGGCGGGCCCGACTTATGGGCCGTGCAAGATGCTCGATTACGAGTTGGAGGTCGGATGTTTCATCGCCGGTACAAATAATCTTGGTGAGCCAACATTGATCGAAAACGCATGGGAACGCATCGGGGGGTTGTGCCTTCTCAACGACTGGTCGGCCCGTGACATCCAGAAATGGGAGTACCAACCCTTAGGCCCATTTCTGGCCAAGAACTTCGCCTCGACAGTTTCACCGTTTGTCATCACCCCCGAAGCCCTTGCCCCGTTCCGCATCCCCGCCTCGGCCCGCCCGTCGGGCGACCCCAGACCCTTGAACTATCTCCTTGACAAGGACGATCAGGCTTCGGGCGGCTTCGATATCACCCTCGAAGTTCTGCTTCAAACCAAGCAGATGCGAGCCAACGGCGAGGCCCCGATGCCGGTGTGCAAGACGCGGGCTTTTCGTGACATGTACTGGACCTTCGCCCAGATGATCGCGCATCATACCAGCGGCGGCTGCAACCTTCGTCCCGGAGATCTTCTTGGCAGCGGCACGGTCAGCGGTCCCGGCCCGTCCGAGCGAGGCTGTCTGCTCGAGGCCACCTGGGACGGCCCGGGCAAGCCCCGCAAACCCATCCAACTCCCATCGGGTGAAACCCGAACCTTTCTGGCCGATCACGATACCGTGCTCCTGCGGGCGTTCTGCGAGAAACCGGGATTCCGCAGGATCGGGTTCGGTGATTGCAGCGGCACCATTCTCCCCGTTCGGGGCTGATCGGAGCGAGGATCGCCACTATCATGAACCCATGAAGACCGTGGAACTCGGGCTCGCGGCGATAGGGCTGGGCGTGCTGTCGGCGTGCGGATCATCGTCATCCTCCGCGAAGCGTGGTGCGATGCTCTCGCCCGCCGACTTTGTTTCGCCGGTGGGGGCCGCTCAGGCCGTGGCGGTCCCTCCCGAGGTGTTGTTGCGTCCGGTTTCCGCGAGCGATCGACGCGGGCCTTTGGACGCGGCGGACGGGATTCTCGATGTCACAGCGGCGGCCGGATCACCCGTGATCGATTCGCCCAGACCATCGACATCGGTGGCTACATCAGGCGCTTCTCCGCGTGTAGACGAGTGGATGCTGGTTGATGCGAAAGTGGGGGATGTCAACGGCCGCCCCGTGTACGCCAATGCCTTTCTCGCGAACAAGGCCGACCGGCTGCGAGCCGAGGCGAAGTTGATGCGCTACCCGGAGTGGAAGGTGTCGGCGATGAAGAGCATCACCGAGGACCTCAACCAACTGGTCGAGAAGGAACTGCTCCGGGCCGAGGCGCTCGCCTCGCTGACTCCCGAGCAAAAACAGGGTTTTATCGCCTGGATGCAGGGGCTCCAGGAGAGGGTGAAGAGCCAGAATCTCGGCAGCCGCGAGATGGCCAACCAGCGCATGCTCGAAACGGAAGGCAAGGGTCTCGATGAGTACATGAAAGATCGGCAACTCAACGAACTCGCGGCGTTTCAACTCGCGGAACGCATCGAGAAACGCGTCAGTGTCTCCAAACGCGATGTGCAGGTTGAGTACCAGCGGATGTTCGATTACTTCAACCCTCCGCCCAAAGCATCCTATCGCATTATCCAGGTGCCCAACTCAGCCCCCGCCGATGCCGATGAGGTGGTCAGATTGCTCGCTTCCGGTACGCCGTTCGCCGACATCGCGGCCATGCCGCTCAACCGCTACAAGCCCGATTCCGGCGGGCTGGAGGTGCGTGAGTACAAGGGTGATCGTGCCTCGGCCACCCTGTTCGCCAATGAGTCGCTCAACAGGGCGGCGCAGACCATGGCCGTGGGCAGCATCGCCGGACCGATCGAACTCTCCGCAAGTCGGGCGTGGATCAGCCTCGAAGGGATCGAAGCGCTCAGCATGTCCCTCTACGATGCACAACTCCCGATCGAGCGGATGATCCAGCAGCGCCGCACCAAAGCGGGCAAGGACAAATACATCGCGGAACTCAAGGCCCGCGCCAGCATGACTTCGGTGGAGGACATGGCCGCGACACTCTTCGCCATCGCCGAGGCAAGGTACTACCCGGATCGCAACTATCAGCCGCCCGCGCGTCCACGTCGGTAGCGGGAGGAGGATTCTGTGCCATCATGGCGGATTCTCATCGCACGGTTGTTGGGTTGGACGACTGTCACGCAGAGCGCAACGCGCGAACTGGGTAAGCGCGGTGAGGACGCCGCGGCGAAGCGACTGCGATCACGCGGCTACCGCATCATCGAGCGCAACGCGGTGGTGCCCATGGGTGAGGCCGATATCGTGGCCGAAGCCCCGGACGGCCGAACCGTCGTGATCGTGGAGGTGAAGAGCCGACGCCGTTCGCCCGGTCAACCCCTGCGCAGCGCCGTCACGCCGCCCGAGGCGTCCATTACCCGGCGTAAACGGGCCAAACTCACGAGTATCGCCCGCCACCTCGCGCGGGCCAACGGATGGATAGATCGCCCCGTCCGGATCGATGTGGTCGCCGTGGAGTTTGCCGACGAAATCCAGGAACCAGAAATCCGGCACCACGAAGGCGTGATATAGGGCCCAGGCTCAAGGCGCAACCGCCGGCTCGCGGTAAGTCACCCGCCGCGGATCGGGGATCGGCGGGAGATCGAGGCTGATGCGGAGTGCATTCTGCTCTTCGACAGCCTGTGTCCACGATGGAGCCGTCACCAGGTACGGCACACCATCAGTTCGAACAACACGGACAGGGCTGTTCTCCGCGGCATCTTCGGGCGCTTCGACCAGCACCCAGAAGTCCGCTGCATCCGCGCCACCGGGGTTGAACCCGTGGTAGGTAAACACCATATCGCCGACCCGGTGAGCGATCACCCGCGGGGGGAGCAAGGCCGCGGCGTGCTTCCCGACGGCGCGTAGTTGTGATGTATCCATGAGGGCGATCGTTTCGATGGTCAGTTCAGCGGTGAGTTGTGAGTTCGAACTGCCGGGTGCGAAAAAGTGTGCCGGCAGTACGTTCTGCTCGGCGAGCAGCAGCAGCCCGTGCTCCGGCCAGTCTGCGGGAGTGCGTGGCTGTGAAGCCGCCAGTGCTCCAGCCAGCGTACCGAGGTTGGTGGATACCGTCGAGTTTGTCGCGCCGCCGGCCACCACGGCACGAGCCCGTGCCAACCGCGCAGATCGTGAGGATGAGACGGTGAGGAAGATAAGCCCGGCCGATGCGGTGATCAACAGCAGCGGAGGAACTGCAACCGCCGTCACACTCCGCCAGGCCCGCAGCGAGTGAACGCGGTGGAGCATGATGCCCGCGGTGATGACCCACCAGATGATGACGATGGGTGCGAGAAAAAAGACGCAGGGAATGCCCAGCAGCACGTTGGTCCCCGCGCTGTACCCGATGGCGTGGAAGGTCCGAGCGATCGGCTGCTTTGTACCGCCGGTGACGTGAAGGACCAGGTGCGACAGCGCACCCCAGAGCAGCACAACCACCAAAGGCAGCAGGATGAGCAGTGCGCCAGCGCCCGCAACCGTGAACGCGATGCGAACCCCGGTCGAAGCCCCGCGCAGCATCGGCAGGAACATCCCCGGCAGAAAAAACACGCACAGGCTCGTGGTCAGGAAGACCATGTTGGTGATGACGGCGTACCAGATCGCCTCCGACGCTGAACGGTTCTCCGGCACCAGTTCAATCAGCCGGCCCGGATCGGCCATCGCACGCCCCATGGTGGCGAACCAGGCCTTGAGACGGCCGGTCTTGGCGCGGACCAGCCAGGGCATTTCGTCGGCCTTGGTCTGACTCTCCTTCACGCCTTCGGTGGGAAGCAGGATCATCGAGTCCATGTCGCACGATGCGCCGCAACGAACGCACGCGAACGCCAACGGCACAAGGTGCCCCTTGCCGCCCGTTCCGTAATACGGCTGCCTGCACTGAAGGCAGCAGAAGCGCACGGCGTTGAGGGCGAACTCGAAATCGCTGGGTTTGAAAGGAGCACCGCACTCGGGGCACTGGCGGGTGGCCAGATTCCAGAGCGGATACTCGCAGGTCTTGCAGTTCATGAATCGCTCCGTCCGTGTCCCGTGTCGATCATCGCTTCCACCCCGCGACATACTCCCGAACACCCCGGAGCCGGAACCAGATGAGCGTGAAGATCGGCAGCGCCGCAAGCCAGGCGAGCGTGAAGAAGACGGACACCACCATCGTAAGTGAAAAGATGGCGTTCATCGCGCCCGGCGGCGGCCCTCGGCCCGTGTTCTGCGCGGAGATCTGAGCCATTGTCATTTCCATCTGGGCTTGCTGTGCCGTCCCTGACAGCCAGGCCGTGCCGATCGCGGTTACTATCTTCAGAACGGCCCAGACCATGAGGAGCGGCACAGCCCGCCGGCGCTTGAGAATCACGAAAATGCCGGCGACAAAAACCAACAGGCCGCAGACCATGGCCATCGCTTGTGAAACAGTTGTTTCAAGAGCGTATTTCTCGAAGGTGGCAAGCGAGCCTTGCGTCCCCGGAAAGTTGCGCATCAGCGTCATGCTCCAGCGCGTCGTGATCAGTTGTGTGATGCTCATCAGAAACGCGAGCGCCCCCAGCGCAATGTACACGATACCCAGCGGGATCGTCCAGGCCGGCGGACGGCGATGCACCTGAATGACACCCGGCTCGGTCGGGGGGGCGGTGGGGATGGGCATGGGGGTGTCCATGAGTGTCACGGTAGTCGAACCATCATTGGGCGGACGGCCCGGTGGATTGCAGGGGGGGTGGGTGCTTCGATGGGCCTCCTGGTCAACTCGGCCTAAACTCGGGTTGTTCGCTCGGGGCGCGGAGGGCCATCGTCGGGCCTTTCGCTGAGATGCACCCGTTGAACCTGATCCGGTTCGCACCGGCGGAGGGAAGCGAAGCGCGGCCCGCGGATCCCAACGGGCCGGCCGCATCGCCCCTTTTCGGTATGGTCCGGATCGAAAGGAGTTCTGCGATGCCAGTTCAACCAGCACCTACAAGGTTTGCCGTTCCGCTTCCCGGCCGCGGCGCTCTCAACCCGGGGAGTGATCCAAGTGTGACGACGCCAGGTTCATTCGCGCTCGCGCACGATGTCGGAGGGCCATTGATGTTTGCCAGCCCGGATACTCCCGGTATGCCGCCGCCGAGCGTTCAGACCGCGTGGGATTTTCTTCCCGAGGGTTGGGCATGCGAGGCCCTTTCCCCCCATGATCCCGCGGCCGATCTCGGCCCCGGCGTCCGGTGGATGGGACGCGTGGACAGTGCGAATCCGCACGTGCCCGGGGCCGAGGTCGCCCCGTCAAACGATGGGCCCAAAGGCACGGCCGCTTGCTCATGCTGCAAGAATGAAACGCACAAGCGAGTGCGTTTTTTCACCGCTCGCGGCGAGTTCCGTCGTGTGACCTACCCGCGCGACTTTCGGCCTCTGACCCAACTGGAGTTCGCTCGGCTGGGCATCATCACGCCGCAGATGCGCCGCGTGGCGGAGCGAGAGTCGCACTTCGAGGTGCTCTATCCAGGCCATGCCGCCGAGGCCGTGCGGGATGAAGTTGCCGCAGGCCGACTGGTCATCCCGGCAAACATTCACCACCTGACCCACCGGCTCGACCCCATGGCCATCGGACGTTCGACCCGCACGAAGATCAACGCGAACATGGGTGCCAGCCCGGTCTCGTCCGGTACCGCAGAGGAGATCGAAAAACTCGAGTGGGCCGTCCGTTGGGGGGCCGACACGGTCATGGATCTTTCGACCGGCGGCGATATCGACGCGTGCAGAGCGGCCTTCTGCGAGCACAGCACCGTGCCCATCGGCACCGTGCCGATCTACTCGATGATTCTTGGAAAGAAGATCGAAAACCTCGACTGGCCCACCATCGAGGCGAGCCTGCACCATCAGGCCCGCCAGGGGGTGGATTATTTCACCATCCACGCGGGCGTCCGGCGAGCCCACCTCAAGCACGTCAAGAATCGTCTCATCGGAATCGTCAGCCGCGGCGGCAGCCTGCTCGCCAAGTGGATGCTGGTGCATGAACAGGAGAACATCATGTACGACCGCTGGGAGGACATCTGCGGCATCCTCCGCCGGTACGACGTGACGTTCTCGATCGGTGACGGACTCCGCCCCGGCGGCTTGGCCGACGCGACCGATGCCGCGCAACTGGCCGAGCTGGAGACGCTCGGTGAACTCACGGAGCGAGCGTGGCGCATGGGAGTTCAGGTGATGATCGAAGGGCCGGGGCATGTGCCATTCGACCAGATCGAGTACAACGCGAAGGTGCAGCGGGCCTTGTGTCACGGGGCGCCCTTCTACGTGCTCGGCCCGCTGGTCACGGACATGTTCCCCGGATACGACCACATCACCAGTTGCATCGGGGCCACCGCCATGGCCTATCACGGCGCCGCGATGCTCTGTTATGTCACCCCCAAGGAGCATCTGGGACTTCCCAAGAAAGACGATGTCAAGCAGGGGTGCATCGCCTACAAAATCGCGGCCCACGCGGCGGATGTGGCCCTTGGCATTCCCGGCACGCGCGACCGAGACGATGAACTCACCAAGGCCAGGGCGGCGCTCAACTGGGAGAAGCACTTCGAGTTGTCCTTTGATCCCGATACCGCCCGTGCCTTTCACGATGAGGACCTCGACGTGGACACGGACTTCTGCGCGATGTGCGGGCACGACTGGTGCAGCGTGCGGATCAGCAAGGAGATCCAGGAGTTCGCCAGCGGAAAAGCGGACGGTTTCGAGCGGATCGGGATCAACGGCAAAGCCGGTGCGCCGTTGAAAAGCCCGGCTCTTTCACCCGAGCAGCAGGAGATTCTCGCGAAACGTGGGGTGCTTTCCCCGGAGGAGATTCACAAACTGGCGAGCAAGACAAAGAAGGCGCTGGACGTCCAGAAGGGTGAAAAAGCAGGCTGTCACAGCGATTACACGGACCCGGAAACAGCACAACGCCGGCAGGCCGAGAGTCTGGGTGTGATGGTTCAGTTGGACGTGCGGCCAGCGCTGGGGATCTCAAAGCAGGACAAGATGGTGTGATCATCGCGTGTTCCGTGCGAGGACAATGAGGACATACTCTCATGGTGTATGTGGCTTCCCCTCGTCGTAGCGGTCTTCGCCTTGCAGCCGATCACGCCTCCTCCCCCGTCACCGATGCCAGGGTTGGAGTACACCGTCCCCTTTTTTCCCAACGCGACCTACAACGCCGCGGTCAGAACGGCGGATGACATTCTGGGCTTTCCCGTTGGCAGCCGTCCCGCCAAGCACGCGCAGATCGAGGCTTGTCTGAAAGCATGGGAGGGCCACCCACGCGCCGAGCTTGTTGAGTACGCGACGAGTTACGAAGGTCGAAGGCTGTATTACCTTGTCGTTTCCTCCGAGGAGAATATCAAGAGGCTCGATGAACTGAAAAGGCAGTTCGCCCGGCTGGCCGATCCTCGGAGCGTCTCCGCAGAAGAAGGAGCGGCGCTGGCCCGGCGTCTGCCTGCGGTGGCGTGGATGGCCTATGTGATCCACGGTGACGAACTTTCAGGATCGGATGCCTCGCTTGCGCTGGCCCATCACCTGATCGCCGGGCAGGATGCCGCTGTTACGGATCTGCTGAATCGGCTGATCATCGTCATCGATCCGCTGATGAACCCCGATGGCCGGGATCGCTATCTCGCGCAACTCACTCACGACCGCACCGTCCAGCCCAGCACCGATGATCAATCCGTTCTGCACTCTCGACCGTGGCCTTCGGGCCGCACCAATCACTACCTCTTCGATCTGAACCGTGATTGGATTCTCGGGGTTCACCCCGAGAGCAGAGGCCGCATCAGAGCGATCGGAGAGTGGCACCCGCACCTGTTCATGGAAAGCCATGAGATGGGGAGCCAGGATAGTTTTCTGTTCAGCCCGCCCCGCGAGCCGGTCAATCCCAATCTCGCTCCCACGATGAAGAAATGGTGGGAGGTGTTCGCGAAGGACATGGCCGCTGCCTTCGATGCCCACCAATGGAGGTACTACCACGGCGAGTGGAACGAGGAATGGTACCCCGGGTACTCCAGCGCATGGGCGGGATATCGAGGGGCGATCGACATTCTGTACGAGCAGGCCAGCATCGCCATCGACGCGGTGCGAAAGGGCAGCGGTGTTCTGGAGACCTACCGGGAGAGCGTTCATCATCAACTCGAAGCCTCCATGGCCAACCTGAGAACGCTGGCCGAGCATCGAGAAGAGGTGCTCAAGGACTACCTGGAGCAGCGTCGTTTCGCCGTCTCGGCGGAATCGCCGTTTGCCAACCGAACCTTCGCGGTGGTGCCGAACGAGAACGTCACCAGGGTCGCCGGATTCGTCGATCTGATGCGACTCCAGGGTTTCGAGGTCTATGCCGCGGCGGATGAGTTCACGGCCTCGGGCAAGGATCAACTCGGTCGAGAAGTGAAAGACCGCCGATTCCCAACTGGCACGATCCTCATCCCAAACCGCCAGCCGGAGGGGCGTCTGTTGGCGGCCATGCTGGAGTTCGACACCCGTATGACGCCCGAGTTTCTGACCCAAGAGTACCGCGAGCTCGTGCGATTCGGTCGCTCGAAGTTGTACGATATCACAGGATGGAGCCTGACCATGCTCCATGCGCTCGACGGGTACGAACTCAGCATCACCCTCCCCGCGGGCTCAATCCCCTACGAACAACCGGGGCTTGCGCCTCCGATCTCCCATTCCAGCGCCGAGAAACCCACCGCGTTCATCATCGACGCCGCGGACGATCTTTCCCCCGCGGCCGCGGGGAGACTGATGGAACGCGGCATCCGCTGCCGGGCCTCGGACAAGTCCTTCACATGGGATGCTCGAACCTTCACACGCGGCAGTATCGTCGTCCAGATGGCGGACAACCGCCTCTTCGTCGGCGATGTCGCCACCATCGTGAGCACCGTAAGCGCCGAGCTGGGGCTGAGCGCTGTGCCCATTACCTCCGGTCTGGGACCGGGCGATGAGCCGGATATCGGGGGCGAACATTTTCTGCTCCTCGAACAGCCTCGCATCGCACTCCTGACACGAGATCCTTACGATGTCTATTCCTTCGGAGAGTTGTGGCATCACCTCGATCACACCCTCGGTCTTCGGGCTTCGTACATCGACAACGCGGAACTCGGTCGTCTGGACTGGCGACGCTACAACGTGGTGATCGTGCCGAACGGGGCGGGCCAGTCCCTGCGTCCGTACCTCGATGCGCTGCGAACCTGGGTGATGGCAGGAGGAACGATCATCGCCGTGGGCGACAGCGCGGCCTTTTTCGCAGGCGCCGCGCTCTCATTCACCGCCGCGAGACTCATGCCCGAGATCCTCACCAAACTCGACGATCACGCGCTCGCGATCGTGCGGGAGTGGGAGGGGCGCACCGGTGTACCCTCCCCTGAAAACGTGTGGTCCTACACCCTCTCGCCTGTCACGTCATTTCCGTGGAAGCCTATCAAAGCAGATGCCCTCCCGAGTGATGAGGAAGCTAAACGTCGTGACGCATGGCGCACGCTCTTCATGCCCACCGGAGCTGTACTCGCCGGGCGCACGGATGATCGGCACTGGATCACATCAGGGTGCGATGAGTATGTGCCCATCATCATGCGCCAGGCCCCGGTTCTAATGGCGGCAGGGTCGGTCCAGGCACCGGTGCGATTCGGTGTCTATTCACAGATTGCCTCGGAGCAACGAGCGACGGTGTCAGACGTGAAGCCGACCGGGGCCGAGGCCGAAACGGAGAAGCCAGACGGCAAGAAACCGGACGCTGCGCCCCCCGCCACCGCCCACTGGGCTCCCATCCCCGAAGGACAGGAAGTGAGGTTGAGGATGGCCGGGTTGCTCTGGCCTCACGCCGCGGACCGTATTGCCAACGCCGCGTATGCCACGTGTGAGAGCATCGGCGCGGGGCAGGTCATTCTCTTCGCCGATTCGCCGACCTTCCGCGGCAGCGCGAAGGGCACCATGCGTCTCTTGTCGAATGCGGCGGTGCTCGGTCCGGGCATGGGGACGCATCAACCTGTCAAGGTTCGTCGCGAGGAGTGAGCGACACCACTCGGCCCGCCACCGCCACCCCGCACGCAAGGCCGACGGGGATCGCCGCGACAACTTCCCCGGCCCGGTTCAGCACATCGGCGCTGAGCGCAAGCGAGCCGGAAAGTGATTCAGCGCTGACGACCCAGGCAGGAAGTGCGGGCGCGGCCCATCGGATCGCCCACTCCCTCACGCCCAGGCCGTTGCCCACGAACGGCACGAGCATGGCCAACTGGCTGATCGCGGCCATCGCCGCGGCTTCTGACAGGCTCAATGGTCGTCCGACAAGGGCGAAGACCGCCGCGTAACGAGTCATCCAAACAAGGATGTCGCCGTATCTCGCCGAGAATGCAAGCAACAGCCGACGCGGTAATCCCGCGCAGCAGGTGGCGGCCAGCAGGCCGCCGATCGCTGGAAGAACGATCGTCCACGGTGCCCAACGGAACCACACAGCGATGCCCAACGCGGTGCCCGCCGCAAGGAGTCCGAGCGCCACCGCAACCAGCATCGCCCCGAGCGATCCGCGGATGGAAATGTCATTGACCGCTTTGTGATACGCCAGCCGACCGAAGAACCCGGGTCTCGCGGGGAGGTAGTTGGCGAGCCAGGCCGCACCGATGAGTCGGACCATCTCGCCGAACCCTACCGCCCGATGCGCATCGGCGGGGCGAGGCATCAGGGCCCAGAACATGACGGATGTGAGAAGCCAGTTGACGCACGGAAGCAGGACCGAGGCGGCGACGAAGAACCACTTGCCGCGTCCCGCCGCGATCCACGCTTCACGGATTGTCTCTCGTTCTTTCCATACGGTCAGGCACGCCGCCCCCAGCAGCACGACTCCGACAAGAAAGGCGACCGATCGCGCCGAGCGCTTCCAGCGGTCGCCGCCGACGCTCACGGTATTGCCCCCGGAGTTGCCTGCGCGGACATCAGCGGGTCGGGCCCGGTTTGTGAGTACAACGCACCGCCTCGACGAAGCCTCGTCAACTGGATTGCAGCCGCTCTGGATAGCCGTTCATCGCCTGATTCCATGGCAACGGTCAGTATCGGGCTGTCGGTCGAGCCGGCGCGGGCGAAGATTGACACGAGCAGCACGCGCTGGTCCTTGTCCGCGAGTATGGCTTCATCCAGCACGCTCAGTTCGGGTGCGGTTGCGGAAGGGGGCAAAGAGCCCGCCGCGAGGACCCGGCCGGACGAGGTCCAACGAGGGAAGTTCTCGGCGATTGCATCCGCAACTCGCCGCCGCCCATCGTTGTGCGAGGGGGAAACATCCGTGATCGGCTTGGTGAATAACGCCCGAGCCGCCACAAGGACAGCCGGGAGTGTGGCGTCGTTCGCCGCCGCGATTCGTTCAACGAGTGAATCGGCGGGGAGGTACGATTCCAGGAGTGCGTCTCGCCCCTGCGGCCTGGGCTGAAGTTCATAGCACCCTACGCCGGGTACTTTTGCACTGCGGCTTGTTTCAAATCCCTGCAGAACTCTCCAACTTAGCCGCGAAGGTGAAGCCGATGCGTTCTGGGCCGCGTAGCCCACCAGACCAAGTTCTGGAGTGACCGCCGCCTGGAGGGTCTCCCCAGGCAGGAGGCGCAAACGGCGGGCCAGATCGATAACTTCGGATTCCGAGGTCGTGGGGCGGTCCAACGCACCGAGTTCCAGTTTGGGAGCGAAGAGGAACCTCGTGTTGATCGGTTTGTCCGATCCAACGCCCAGCGGGATCGTGCTGGTGTTTCTCATCGTGAGAGTGACAGTTCCGCGTTCCAACGGCGAAAGACGTGACTTGCCAGTGTCGGCGGTCACGCTTTGAAACGACCGCGGATGACGCGGCATCTGGTCGATCCATGCCGGGATTCCGGCCCCGTACGCCGCGGCGTTGACCGCCTGCTGTGTCCGTTCGTCACCGGGTGCACGAGCCGCTCCGCGCGTGAGCGAAGCACGCTCCAGGCCGATGGCTCCGAGCGCCGAGAGCGGGTTGATCGCGCTCGCCGCCACAAAAGCCTTCTCCGCCCCTGCCTTGTCGCCCTTCATGTTGAGCGCAAACCCGCGTGCCAGGGATGTCCACTGACCGCCATCGCCCGCGCGATCACAGGCCAGCAACGCGGCCTCGGCATCGCCGGCGCGAACGGCCAGCCATGCCTCGATGGCGCACCGTGCCGGGTCCTGCTGGCTCAACCCTCCGATCGCCTTCTCCAGATCGGCCTGCACCGAAGCTGTATTGAAGTTGGTGAGGAGTTTCCAAAGACTGAGTTCCTGCCTGAGTTCGCGTGAAGCCTGGAACGCATCCTCTTCCGTCATGCCTGCCGGGCGGGAGTTGGGAGTCTCAAGAATTTCCATGAGACCGCGGCTCGTCGCTTCGAGGTCAGCCAGCGAGTTGGCCATCATGGTTTCATCGCCCGCCGACCACGCCGCCGCGGCCCGAAGGATCTCCTGATCGGTCGACTGCAGGCGAATTTCCTCGGGTTTGGGCGTGGAAGAGAGTCGTTCCGCCGCGGCCTGCGATGGGTCACGCATGAGTTCGAGCCGCTCCTTGGCCTTTCCTCGCCGCATTTCTTCGAGCAGTCCGGTCATGAAATCCGCTGGTTTGCGAGGCCCTTCCACGAGCCAGTCAAGTACCAGTGTCTGCAAGAACGCATCGGCGGTGAGTTGTGAACCGGCGATTTCGAGGATCGACTGGCCGTTTCGCTGGAAACGCCTCGCCTGCGTGAAGGCACCCTGACCGGCCAGTTCCGCGGCCAGCCTGAGGTGAAGATTCGGGTCCAGCGGGTCGGAGTAGAGTAAGTTGGCCAGCAACTCCAGGCGGCCCGTTGGATTGTTCACCCGCTCGCAGTAGATGTTGTAGGCGAGCAGGGCAGCATCCTTGTTGGTCGGGTCGAGGCGTGCGGCCTGTTTCAGGCGTTCGATGAATCCCTTGTCGTCGGCGGCCTCGCGGCACAACAGCGCCGCGTCGAGTGCAAGGCGGCTGCGAACAGAAGGGTCGAGCGATTCACCTTTCTTTCCTAAGAAGTCGTCGTAGCGTGCCAGGCGCTCCTCGGCGGTTTGAAAGGCGCTGAGTCTCGCGGAGATCAGCCGGAGGAGCGCCACCGTGTCTTTGGGATCCAGCCGAACGATCCGGCGTGTGGCATCGAGGACCGCGGCCTGGTCGCCGGCACCCCAGCCGGCCTCCACCTGGCGATGGGCGATCTCCAAATCATCGGGCGCCTGCTCGGCCGCCAGGCCGAGGAGCAGGGACGAGGCCGCATAGTCCGATGCATCGGGTTGCTTGATGAGACGCAGGTCGAGCATCGCCAGCCGCGTCAGCGCATCGGCGGTTGAGCGGCGCAGGGCGATCGCCGCCGGTGATTCACTGGAAGTCGCCGAGGCGACGTCCTGAGTTGGGGGCGTCGTCTGTGCCGCCTGTCCCGGTGCCAATCCCGCGGTCAACGCCAGATGAAGTGCGAAGAGACCGATGATCCGCCGATCCGTCCGCGCTCGTGCAAAGTGCATCACTCCGTCCACTCCTGATTGGGGTTCACCCGGACCTCAGCGTAGTGGTACGCCGCCGGAACGGGGGGTGTTCGCCCGGGTACGGCCATAGGATCGTCTGATCCGGCCCGCGAGCGTGAAATGCCGCATCGAAACCCTTGACAGGCCCTTCGAAGAGCACGCCGCCGATCAGCCCATCGCCATGCTGATGAGGAACTCGGCGTTGGTCTTGACCTTCTTGAGGCGTGCCTTCAGAAGTTCCATGGCTTCGACTACGTTCATGTCGCTGAGGACCTTTCGCAGGCGGTAGACGAGTTCGAGTTCTTTGGGGTCCAGCAGCAGTTCCTCGCGTCGCGTGCCGGAAGCCGCCACGTCGATGGCCGGCCAGATGCGCTTCTCCACGAGTTTACGGTCCAGGTGCAGTTCGCTGTTGCCCGTGCCCTTGAACTCTTC
>DDSA01000231.1 GCA_002343715.1 Phycisphaerales bacterium UBA2402
GCCAGCGGGTCCTTGTGGACCTTCGGGCCCGGTGGGGCCAACGGGTCCTTGTGCGCCATCATTTCCAGCGGGCCCTTGCGGTCCTTGTGGGCCTTCCGGCCCGGGAGGGCCGACGGGTCCTTGCGCGCCATCGTTTCCAGCGGGCCCTTGTGGTCCCTGTGGACCAGCGGGACCCTGTGGCCCTGCGGGGCCTGGGTTGCCATTCAGAGCGTACATCGCGTACGGCGTTGCGGTGATCGCTTGCCGCGGCGTTAGAGTGATGAATGGTCCGCCGATGCCGGAAGGGTTCCGGACACGGACTTCGAGCCATCGCGCTTCTCCGGCGAACGGCGTAAAGCCGAAGTCAAGCCCGACCGTTAGAAGGCCGCCGATCGGGGACGTGTTGTTGAGGGCCAGCGTGCTGCCGATCTGTGTACCGCCGGTGGGCGCATCGTACAGCGCGAAGCGGAAATCGCAGGGGTTGATGACCGGCACGCCGCCGTCAGTGAGTTTGCCCTGGTAGGTAAACTCGGAACTGACCGGATTCGAGGCCGAAACTGGTGAAGCCAAAAAACCGCTCGAACTGACCGCCGCGGCGATTCCAGCGAGGATGAGCAGACGACGAACCGAGCACTTGGAAAATGCCACACGACCTCCGTTGATTGAAATCTACAGGGAACCTTGAGCCGACGGCCTCACCAGACACATTCCCAGTGACGAAAGACCCGGCCGCGTTTTGTAGGTAGTATGACGATGATGTTCGCTTGCGCCAAGATCGATTCACATGGATTTTCACTTCTCGAGCAGATTTCTTCATGAAATGTGCATTGAACTCTCGGGATCGGAAGTTAGAAAATTTCCAGTCCTGGGATGTTTGAGAAAGTAGGCAAGCATGAAACGGTTTCATTGCGAATGTCGACCCATCATGTCAAAATCAGAGACTGATCGGACAAGCTGGTTGGCTACATCCATCGCTTCACTCCAGCTACGCCATCAGGTAGGAACAGACGGGGTTCGATCTTCAAGCGGCCAACCCCACAAAGTGGGTACCACTTCGGTGTGCTTCACTACAAAGTTGAACGGTTCGTCGTTTACCGGCACGGCAACATACACGTCATCCCAGATCATGGGATCGGGGAATCTGTAATCTCACGGACTCTTACAACTCTCCGGACTCGCCCCGAACAGGGCCATGGATCGAGAAGCCAACTATTCACCGAATCCTCGGTTGGGTACGATTGATCTACGCTTCCTGATAGCCGATCTTTCTGATTGCCGCAGGGTGTGGTTGCGTGCGGCGTGGTGCCGTCGACGAGCATCCCACCGAAGAAACGACCTCACCCCGTGGAGCATCAAACCAACGCATACCCACGGGAAAACCTTTGGTAAGGGGGGTCCAATCCCCGATGCAGTAGGAAGTCGGAACGGGGGCACGCTCATCGTCGGGCCATGAATGGAAGCGCGATGTCGATCATGAACGTGGTAGAGAGGTTCCTGTGGGCACGGGCGAGATACGCGGATCGCGTAGCGATCGAGGGCGGATCCTGCGCGTGGACCTATGAGCGCCTCGACGCCGAATCGTCCGCTGTGTGCGGGTTCCTGCGGGAGCGCGGGATCGGCAAGGGCGATCTGATCCCGGTTCTGATGCAGCGCAGTCCGGGGTTCGTCGTGGCGGCGCTGGGCATCATTCGAAGCGGCGCTGCCTTTGCCCCCATCGATCTCTCCAGCCCTCCATCACGCCGGGCGCAGATCCTCGCGGGCGTTCCGTTCCGGTTGGCCATCCGCGACGATGCCGTCGATGCACCAGAGGCCGCCGACGCCCGCGCGGTCCACATCGAGGAGGCCCTGCGGGGCGTTCCTCCGTCTTCGACTCCTGAGACGATCCATCCCGATGATCCCTTGTATGTCATGTACACCTCGGGGACCACGGGCACGCCAAAGGGGGTGGTGATTCCGCACCGCGGCGTCGTGCGCCTGGTTGTGGATGCGGACTGGTCGGAGTTTGATCACACCTTCCGCTGGCTGCTGAACTCCTCCATCGCGTTCGATGCTTCCACGCTCGAGATCTGGGGTCCGCTGCTCAACGGTGCCGCCTGCATCGTACAGGAGAAACCGCTGATCTCGCTCGACGAACTCGCGCGGTACTTTGTGGAGAAGCGCATCTCCGATTCGTGGCTCACCGGATCCCTCTTCAACGCCATGGTGGATACGCACCTCGAGGCGTTCCACGGGGTGAGACAACTCTGCACCGGCGGCGAGCGGGAGTCGCCGCAACACATGCGCACATTTGTCACAGCGCACCCGCACGTCCGCCTGATCCACGGCTACGGCCCCACCGAGAACACCGTCTTCAGCCACACCCACCGCGTGACGCCGACGGATACCCAGCCGGGGAAGCGCGTTCCCATCGGCAGGCCCATCCGCGGCACGATCGACCTCATCGAACGACCCGACGGTTCGGAGGCGGGCATCGGCGAGCCGGGCGAACTCGTCGTGGGGGGGCTGGGGGTCGGGCTTGGTTACAAGGATGATCCGGAACTCACCGCCCGCAAGTTCATCACGCTTCGCGGAGAACGCTGGTACCGCACGGGGGATCAGGTGGTGCGCCGACCGGACGGTGCTGTCGAGTTCATCGGGCGACTCGATCGACAGGTGAAAATCAGAGGCAACCGCATCGAACTGGACGAGGTCGAGGCGATCATGCGGGAGTGCCCGGATGTCGGCGATGTGTGTGTGTTTGTCGATGGCGACACCGCCCAGAGCAAACGCATCTTCGCGTGCTACACCGGCCGCCCCGGGACGGAAGGCCGCGACGAGAGGATCCGCGCGTTCCTCAAAGAGCGACTCCCCCTTGTCATGGTTCCGAGCATCCTGCGTCGAGTCGAACGCTTCCCGTTGAAAAGCAGCGGCAAAGTCGACGAGGCCAGGCTCAGAGAACTGGCGGCTTCCACGCCCGCGGACGCCGAACCCTTGAAACAGGAACAGTGCGAAGTAGGATGGACACCGACCGAGAGGGCGCTCGCCTTGCTCTGGCGGAGGAGACTCCCGGGTGTTCTCGTGCACCGGAAGAGCTCCCTGCTCGACCTGGGCGGGCACTCGCTTCTGGCGATGCGCCTCGCCGCCGATATCGCCGTCGAGTTTCAGCGCACGCTTTCACCCGCACGCCTGCTCGAAGCCGAGTCGCTGGCCGATGTGGCACGGTTTATTGATTGTGTGCCGCGGGAACAGACGGATACACACGCGGAACAACCCGCACGCCGCGCCCCCGCGGGCGACGAAAGCCCCACGGCGGGCATCCGGCAGCGTCTGCTCGCCGCCTCGCACCTCGATTCCTCGGGTGATGCGTACATCGTTCCGGTCGCGTTCACACTCCCCTCGGTTGTGCCGATCGAACTCATTCGTGATTCCTTCCGGACACTCATCGAGCGACACGAGATGCTCCGGTATGCTTCGAACGATGCTGATGCCGCGGCGGAGAAGGTCCACGCGGCGCCGCCGGAAGGATGGTGGACCGCCCACAAGAACACGATCGAAGTGCCCGCCGGGTCATGGCCGGATGCGATTCTCCACCGGATCTACCGTCCGCTCGATCCGGCGACCGGCGGCCCCACCAGGATCGATGTGTGGCCCGCCGCGGGGAGCAACTGGTTAGTCATCTGGACGACCCATCACGCGGTGATTGATGAATGGTCCATCCGGCTCCTCCTCGATCAGTTCGTGGGGCTGCTCGGAGGACGTCCGGTGACGACGACCGGCGATCCGCGTGCGTTCTTCGACCGGGAACACAATCTCGCGGATGCGGAGAAGGCTCGACAACAGGCCGCGGGCATCGCGGGCACCCTGGGCGAGGTCTCGATCCCCTTCCCAAACTGGTCCGGGCCGGCCACGGAAATCGATCTTCCGATCGACGACGGTATCGTTTCTGCCCTCGCGGATGTCGCGCGGCGTGCGGGGGCCACACGGGTTGCTCCCGCCCTCGCGGCGTACGGACTCGCCATCCAGGAAGTTCTCGGGGCTGCATGGCGGTTCGTAAGCACACCCATTGCCAAGCGTCATTCGCCCGATCTGATCGATTCGGTCAACTGCTGCCTTGAGATGCGTGTGGTTGAGTGCGGTGCCCGCGCCGGGGAGTCGGCCGGTGCGCTCGTCCGTCGCGTCCGCGATGAACTGGTCTCGTGTCAGGACCGCGGCTTTGTTCCCTTTGACATCATCACCACTGAACTGCGGCACCGCCGCGCCGATCTGGCCGCTGCACCCATGCAGTTCGGTTTCACGTGGAGGCGGGATCCGTGCCCGGTGATCCCGCTCGCTGATCCGGGAGCCGGAGCGGCCGGTCTTCCCGGCGAACTTCGCACGCTGCGTGTTCCTCAGAGGACGACTGTCTTTGGCTGCACGCTCCACATCGAAGAGACCGCGGGGTGTCTGCGCGCCCGGTTCGAGGTCTGCGGGGAGTGCGCGGCGAGCGGTGTCGCTCGGCGGCTGGCTCTTGCGTTCCGGGAATCGGTCCTTCGCTTGGCCGTTGCTCCGGAGATGAAGGCGTGCGCGGCCACGGATCTGAACGCGGCAACCCCGGGGAAAGAGTGGATCGATCCGGATCAGGTTCAGCACTCGGGAGATGCCACCACCGCCGGAACAGTCCTGGCCGGAGTCGTCTCGGAGTGTTGGAAAGAGGTGCTCGGAACCGCCCCCGAGAGCGACCGGGCCGACTTCTTTGATGCGGGAGGGACCTCTCTCTCCCTGCTTCGATTGGTGGCGATGATCCGGCAGAAGACCGGTTCGACGATCGACGGGGGCAGGGCACTGGCGAAGTCCACGTTCGAGGACATCTGCGAGAACGTGTTCGACAGCACGCTCAAAGATCGAAGAACGTGGATCCAACTCGGGGATCCCTCGGCGCGGCACACACTTCTCATCCTTCCCGGGAACGCGGGGTACGCATTGGGGATGTGCAGGCTGGTTGAGAGCATCTGCGAGGCCGCCCCGGTGCCGCTGCGGTGCGTCGTCATCGATCTTCTCGACATCTGGCGACTGGTCGGCAAGCCGCACCGCGTCGATGAGGTGGTGGACCGGGTCATCCGGGCTCTTGGCGAAGCAGGGGTGGCGCGTCCGTGGGGCATCGTCGGCTATTCCCTCGGCGGGCCGCTCGCCGTCGCGGTGGAGCAGCGGCTGGCCTCGATGGAGAGGCCGTCGAGCCGTCTGTGGATCATCGACGGCTACGCGCCGATGCTCATGCGACGAGACCTCCACATCCGCGCGATGAGGAAGTTCGCGACCGTGGCGCGGCGTGCGTGGGGCCGCGTTCGCGGAGCGAGGGTTATTCCATCACGAACCGAGGCCGACGACCCCGCGGACTGGCTGGTGTGCGGGGCGTTCCGCGATGCCAATGCAGAGGTCGATCGCGCGGCGTTCCAACAGCAACTCGGGCTGATGCGATTGCGGTACTGCGATGCCGACGTGGTCATCGTGCGTTCCGCCATCATGGGGCGCAAGGTCAATATCATCGGGCGGGGAGCCACCAACGGGTTCGATCCCGCCTTGTTCCGGAGTCTGCGGGTCGAGTCCGCGGAGTACTTCCACCTTGAACTCGTCAAGGAGCAGGCGGCATGGACCGCGGGGATCATCGCGAACACACTGGGGTTGCGGGTCGGATCGGAGGAAGCGTGATTCATCCTCTCCGAGCGGCTCCACCCTGCGAGCGTCCCACGTTCTTGTCGGAGCGGGGCGTGATCACCATCGCGCTGCGTCTCATCGACTCCGGCACCGCCAAAGATGGAAAAGCCGCCGCACGCGGAATCTGCACGCGGATGGGATGGCGCCTCTGGCCGCGAATCCCGCGTGTCAGCCGGAGCGGCACCGCGGGCCTCGCCGCGGCGGCGGTGTGCGGTTCTGGCGCGGTGGGGATCGATGTCGAACGCGTCAATCCCGATGTGGTCGATGATTCGCTGCTCGATATCGTGCTCCATCCGGAGGAACGCCGCGATATGCCCGGCTCCGACATCGGCCGCAGGTTCTATTCACTTTGGACGCGCAAGGAGGCGGTCCTCAAGGCGCTTGGTACGGGGCTTCACATCCCACCGACTTCAATCCTTGCGGGATGGGAGGGAGAATCGTGGATGTCGGTGCTGGCACAAGGATACGAGACGTGCCTGGTGCGAACGTTGCCCGCTCCAGATGGGTTCGCGTGTGCGGTCGCCGTTGTGCCCGAATTTGGCAGCGGTCAGGGTGGCTCAACGAGTTCAGTGCACCATGACGAAATCGGCCATCAGAAAGAAGAAACACCGATAAGAATCGGAGGATCATCACTCCTGCCTGACGATCAGACCGAGGCTCTCACATGTTTCCAGATCAGCTCTTGGCAAAGCAGTTCCACATGATCGCCCGGGGAGTTTCAGCGGTCGCTTGATGGCCGTTGAGGTTCGGATGCGATCCGGTTCTGAACTCATTCTCCAAGGCCCAGATCTGACTCACCATTACGAGGTTGGATTTTGTCAGTTACAACTGTTGTACTGGATTGTGAGAGTGTTAAACTCCGTTAATCAGATGTTAGGAATATATTAGAATAAATACTGAGTGATTCTCCCTAATATTCACTTGTAAACTCATTAAGAAGACGCTATCTTATAAGTGTTCAAACTACACAGGATGTCAGACAGGCGTGGTAGGGGCATCCTCGGCGAAGTGAGTTCCATGATGAAGTCAGTCACAATCGGGACCGTTGCTTGCGCATGCTGCGTATCCGCGGCATTGGCCGGTCCAGTTGCGCTTCAATCAGCCGAGTTCCTCAGTATCAAGAACAGGAGTTCCCAGGTACCCTCGATACAGATCGAGAAGACTGATTCGGTATTTGATTCTGAGTTGATAATGTCTACCGGAGTTTTTCAAGGTGCTGTGGGCACCACCGTTGCCTTTGAGGGCAGCAACGTCGGTCCACCAAGTTCTGTATCAAGCGCGTTGTTGCCGGGAAGAACTGTACCGACAGGCGAGCTCTGGATTGGTGTGACTTCTGATCGGGAAGCATCTCCTTCATCGGGTACCTCCTGGAAGAGTGCCTCGTCATCCGGTTCCGTGAATTTCAGGCAGAACGGTCTCGGTCGCCTCGCCGTCTCGGACGACTCGACCGCGGTGCGAGGAGGTCTTTTCCGCGGCGATTTTGCCGCAGCCAGCGCATCATTGAGCAATGTGGCACCTCTCGGGAGTTCCGTCTTCGGGAGTGATCAGGAGATCGCGGAAAGTCTGAGCGGCCTCAGTTTGCAGAGGCCGCCGTCAAGCCCGTCCGGGGCATCACGGACAGGTCCGGCGCGGCTGGACTTCGATGACAACGGATTTGTGCCTGCTTCCGTACCGCTCCCCGCCGGTGCCTGGGCTGGACTCGCCGTACTCGGCCTGCTCGCCGGTCACGGAGCGATGCGCTCCCGGAAATCAAGGAACTGATTTCAGGTAGGCACTACCCGACAAACTTTCTATTCGACTTCTGTGTGTTCGGCCGACCTGTGACTGGGTCGTCACCTGAAGATCGAACTATGGTCGCCATCCTGGCACGTTGCGAGTTTCACACGGCGCAATCTGGCCGGGGTTGGATCTAGTTCCCCCGATTCTCCGCGGACCTTCATCGGCCTTTTTACCGCGTACTTGCTCATGCAAAAAACGCCGGTACATACCGGCGTTTTCTTCAAGTGGAGCGGAGGAGAGTCGAACTCCCGACCTCATCATTGCGAACGCCCCAAGCCTGCGAATGCTGTCGCTGTAATCCCATTCGATTCCACGACTTCCAGCAACGTGTGGGAGTCGCGTATCGCCCCGGATTATACCCGCTTTTCTGTGTTTTTATATCGACACGCGTATCGACATTCGCGTTTCACCGCGAAGCCCCACGAATCCCACGCTCGATCACTCTAGATTTTTCCGCCGGACTCACCGCCGTAGTGGACCCCGATGGTCTCGGGTGGCGAGTCGGGCCGATGACCTCTGTGTCGGGTCCGTTGCGCCCCGCTTCGGCGGCTGGCCCCTGAGACCTGAGATGAATCCCTGAACTACTGAACGACTGGTCGCAACGTGGCCTGACGAGCCAACGTCCACTCGCCGACTTGCGCTCAGGGGTTCTCCATGACCACTCAATCCGGCCCGTACCTCTCGATGGAGGCGGCGGGTCAAGTGTACAACCAGACGGACTACGCCGTGTGGTGTTGGTGCCGCAAGGGCATCAAGGCCCGCTCGGGGCAGCGTGTATTCCTGAAACACATTCGCTCGGGGCGGCGGCTCCTGACCACACAGGCATGGTTGGACGAGTTCCATGCCGACCTCACCCGCGAGGATCACGCGGGGTTGGCGACGGGTGCGCCGGTTGAGCCCAAGCCCAACCCCCAGCGGGTCGGGGATGTCGCGGCGGCACAGGCTGAGTTGGCGGCGGCGGGAATCTGACCTTCAACAGCACGCGGGCGGAGTGCTTCGGGGATGGAGCACCGCTCACGGGATCATCATGCCAAGACCCTCGCAAGCAGAGTTTGTCGCCGCATACGAGGCAACGCAGCCTGTCGCCCCGCGACAGGAAGGCGAAGCCTATCGGATGCCATGCGTTCATCGTGCGGACAGCAACCCCTCTCTGGTCGCACTCCAAGCCGATGACGGCGGGGTGGTGTTGCTCGACAACGGGGTATCGCTCACGCTTGACGCCTATGCGACCACACTTCGGGCGGTTGGTCTGTTGCCGAATGGGGGCAAAGCCAAGCCCAAAGACATTCCCGAAGCGCAGGTCATTCCAGAGGACAGAGACCCCGCCAACGTCGGAGTGTGCGGTGCCAAGCGGACCAATGTATTCGAGTACAGGGATGCGAATGGGTTTCCTGTCTGCGAAGTCGTCCGCTTCATTCTGCCCAATGGCTCCAAGATGATCCGGCCCCGCAGACCGTGGGATGACGGCTACGTGTGGTCGCTTTCGCCCGCTCGCGACAAGTACGGGGCGATTCTTCCAGAGATTGACCCTCCCCTGTACCGACTGCCGGAAGCACTGGCAGATTCGAGCGGGTTGCTCTGCGTAGCAGAGGGTGAGGGGAAGGTTGACCGGCTCCGGGCGTTGGGCCTCTGCGCCGTCTGCACGCACGGCGGGGCTGGGCAGGTGAAGCGGCACGCCGTCAAGGTGCGAGAGTGCGCGAGCGGGCGGCGGGTCATCATCTTCGCTGACAATGACGAGGCAGGCGAGCGGTTCGCCCTCACCATCGCAAAGGCTGTAGCCCCGGTCGCCAAGGAAGTGCGCGTCGTGCGCTTCCCCGACCTGCCGGTGGGCCATGACATCGCGGACTGGTTGAACGCGGGTGGCACGAAGGCGCAGTTGGTGGCGCTGGTGGATGCTGCCGGGGTCTACCGGCCTGACGTGGATGCCGACACGGGGCGAGACATTGTCGTAGCCAATCAGGGATTGGCCGAGGCCACTGACGAGGTGCGGGATCGACTTCGGATCAAGAACAACGGACCCCATGCCCTCTACATGGCGGCGGGGCGTATCGCGTGGGTCCGGGAGGGACGGGTTGAAGGTCTGACCCCGGATCAACTGACCTGGGTGTTGGCCCGCACCGTGCAGTTCGTGACGCTGAATCAGGAGAAGGGCACCACCCGACCCATTGACCCGCCGAACAGCATCGTGCGGATGGTGTTGGCCGACCCTCGCCCGTGCTTCCCGGAGTTGGCGGGAGTCGTCACCGACCCATTCATGCGCCCGGATGGCTCCATCGTCACGGCGGCGGGGTATGACGAGCAAACCCGCCTGTTGCTGATGCTGCCACCGGGCTATGTGTCGCCACCCATTCCCGCCGAACCGACTACGGAACATGTCCGTGCAGCCCTCGCGGTGATTGATGAACTGATCGCCGACTTCCCATTTGACTGCGCCGGATCGCGGGCAAGTGCGCTCGCCCTCCTGTTCACGCTGGTTCTGCGCCCGATGCTGGGTCGGACCCACATTCCGATGTTCCTCGCGGATGCGACCAAACCACGGACAGGCAAGGGGCTGTTGGTGGGTGCCATGCTCCGCGTGGCATTCGGGCATCTCGGAGCATGGGGACGGCTCCCCCGGACTGAGGAGGAGATGGGAAAGACCATCATGGCCGCCCTGTCCGACTGCACCCCGGCCGTGTGTTTCGACAACATCGTCGGGATGCTTGACTCCGAATCGCTCTGCGCAGTGCTGACGGCGGTGGAGTTCTCCCAGCGGCGGCTCGGGCGCAATGACGCGGGCAGCACCTTGCGAGCGGAGAACAACACCGTGTTCCTCGCCACGGGCAACGGTTGCACACTGGGGTATGACCTCGCCCGGCGCACCGTCTGGATTCGCCTTGATGCGAAGTGCCCCGAACCGGGCGAGCGCTCCGGCTTCCGCATTCTCGACCTGATCGCCTACGCGATGGAGCATCGCGTCAGGATTCGGGCAGCCGTACTCACCGTCGCAAGAGCGTGGTTCCTCGCTGGGCAGCCTCCCGCTCCGATGCTTCCGATGATGGGCGGGTTTGAGCGGTGGGTGAGCGTGATCGGCTCCATCTTGCACTTCGGGGGTGTTGAAGGGTTCCTCGCCAACGCCCAGAGCATGAGGGAGGCGGTCAGCAACCCCGCCGATGACCACTCGGAGTTTGTCCAGCGGCTTTGGGAGACGTTTCGAGCCGAGTTCACCGCACGCGACTTGGCCGACAAGTTGGGCCATGCCCTGCGCCCCGATGAGCGCAACGGTCGTCAACGCGACTTCGCCAGCACGCTCCCCGACCGGGTTGGATCGGCGTTGGGACGGCCCACGTTCAACAACGAGGTCGGCAAGTTCCTCTCCCGCATTCGCGACAGCATCACACCGGGTGGTCTGGTGCTTCGGTTGGTGAAGAAGGACCGCAACGGCATCGCGCAATGGCGCGTGGAGTTCACGGGGGCGGGTGATCCCCCGGCTCGTTCACGCCCAGAAGACAACGAGGAGTATTGAACATGAACCACGTTCCCCCTGACGCCGGCACAATCGCCATCCTCTCGCTGATGGAGGAGGTGCTTGAACTAACCGACCGACTGCGCGAGCGGTTGGGGCAGCCCACTCCCCACAAGGGCAAACCCATCCTCACACGGCTCCGACTCATGGAGGAGTACGACAGGGCAGAGGTCTGCGCCCTGCTGTTGGCGATGGCTCGCGGCCTTTGGAACTGGGAGGACAACTCCGAGACACAGGACATTGGCGAGGACATCAGCCCGCCAAGCCTGACCACGTTTGTGGCGCATCTGCCGCTTGGCGTCAAGGTGGCGGCGGCGGGGTTGGATCAACTCGGATCGCTGATGGCGGCAGCGGACGGCTCCCCACGGCCCCGTGACATAGCGGAGGCAATGCGGTGGGGCCGCAAACTCATCGCGGACCTGTGCGCGGTGGCGAAGGGGGATCGGCGGCTGTTCATCACCACCTGTGACCTTCATTCCATGATCGAGCGGGGCTGGGTGGAGGTGTTCGAGGGCAAGCCCGTATGGAAGCGGATCGTGTCGGAAGTGGATGGATTCACACTCACTGGCCTCGCGTTTGAGGCCGCATGAAAGGAGTCAGCAATGGCGTTCACACTTGAAGAGATCGCGGCGCATGGCGTTCCCGGCAGCCTCAGCAAGCGGGACTATCCGCCGGAGCACCTGTTCTCTCAGGCCAAGATTTGGTTTGAGAAGATCGGGCTGATTGTGGCCGAGTGGAAGAACACGGTCCAGCACATCAAGGCGTCCACGAAGTACACCGAGGAGGGCAAAAAGCACATGCTCGGTGAGGCTTTCAACCGGGTCACGCCCGACTTCATGCGCCTTCGAGACTTCATCACCAAGGGCGCAGCAACCGTGGACAAGCGGCGCAGCGAGATGGTGGTGGAGAAGGCGGAGCCGGACTCGGTGCTGAGTGTCTACATCTGGGAGAACCTGCCCGATGACGGCCTGTTGCTGGCGGACGTGGCGCGTCAGGCCATCGAGCGTGGGGATCAGCGGGTGTTCGACGCCATCCGCACCATGCCCGCCTTCATGCGCCCGGTGGATGATGACACCATCGCCAAGTGGGAGGCAGATTGGGCGGAGAAGCGGTCGCCCGAGAAGGCACAGGAGTTGCGTGACATGCGTGAGGCGGTCAAGGTCGCCCAGGAGGCTTTGGACCGTGCGGAGCGGCTGGTGCGCAGTGACGCGGGGATCGCGTTGCCGGATGAAATCCAGCGAATCTCAGCCGGAGGTGGGGCGTGAGTGAGCCGCAGCACCATGTTCCTGAAAACACCCCGACCCCGACGCCAGAGGACCAGCCCATTTCCAGCACCGAGGGTGTGCCGGACACTGTGGATCAGGTGACGCTCCCGCCGGACGACAAGCCCAGAGACCGGCTGGGCCAGTTTGCCACGCGGAAGAATGACGGCTGGAACCGTCAGGGCGGCGGGAAGTTTGGCCCCGGCAACCAAGGCCCCAAGCGGTTCGATGGTGGCCCGATTGTGCGGAAGGTGCAGACACTCCGCACAGTGATGATCGGGTGCGTCGGTGCCAAGGACGTGATTGAGGTCATGGCCGCCCTTGTGGAAAAGGCCAAGGCGGGCGACATCGCGGCCATCAAGGAGTTCCTGTTGCGGACGTTCGGCCCCGCCGACGCGATGGACCTGTTGCTCCGGCTGGATGAGTTGGAGCGGGAGGTGGTCAAGCGGTCTGCAAAGGCGCAGGCGCCCACGCTTCAACTCACGTCCGAACAGGAGGAGTTGAACAGCCTCATGGCGGACATTGCCGCCCGCGAGCGGGAGGTGGGCTGATGGTCTCGTACTGCACATGCATTTATCCCATGCATGACGCATGCCAGCGTGCAGGTGCGCACTGGAACCACCCACCAAGTGTGTTGGCTTGCACCTGTGCATCATGTGCATGCACACATGCATGTGGTGGGGTGTGCAGTGTGCCAGGTGTGGCAGGGTGCAGCACCCATCATGAGGAGGTGACACCATGAGTGTGGCGCAGAGGCTGCTCAGGCTGGAGCGGTACACGCGGGAACAGCGCTTGAAGCGTGACCTGTCCACCCTGGCCCTCGCTGTCGAGGAGTGGAAGCAGATGGGTTCTGGCCCCGCAGCGGAGGCTCGCCGCTTGGAGTTGGATGCTGAGTTGGCACGGCTGAGGGAGGAGGAGACTCGGCTGCGCCTCAGCCCGCGCATCGTCTGACACCGTGTCCGCCTCAGGCATGAGGGCGGAGCGGTCATCCTGCCCGGCTGCGTCATCCCCGGCGCAGTCGGGTTTCTAGTTATGGATTCATCGCGGCCCACGCCGACCCCACGCACTGAGTTATGGAACCTCTTGATTCCATAACCGGCCAGCAGGTGTGGTGGCGCTGGCGGGTGCGGCTGGTGCCCATGCACTGAGCTGGTGGTGTGGGTGTGTGGACACCATGCACCTGCACACACCTGCACCCCATCCAAAGGGTGTGGTGGGTGTGGGGTGTGAGCGGTGCGGACGGCTGCATCGTTCCGACACTGACACACTGCATCATCGAATCACTGGCACACACTGCCCCCGCTGTGCGCGGTTGTGAATCCGAAGAATCTTCGGTGATTCCCGACGATTTTCATAGACGGCCCACACTTCACAGAGTTATGGTCAGTAACGCTCTAGGGCGAGTCGCCCGGGCACACTCATAGAAGGAACACATATGAAGACGGTGAAGGCCATGCCGGTCGATGCTGTCCCTGCGCGCAGGGAGGGGAAGGACCTGTACGACGTGATGAGCGACGGGCGCATCCTCGCCACGGTGCGCCGGGTCGATGACGGCTGGATCGGCGAGCGTGACCCGCAGGCGGAGCGGTGCGCTGAATGGACCGATGCCGCGTACAGGGACATGGCGGGCGAGCCTGCCCCAACCACGAAGGGGCGCACGTTCCCGGTTGAGGTGCTGACCGCTGATGAAGTGGAGCGGCTGATGGGCGCTTGCTCGCGGAAGGCTCCGACCGGCATCCGCAACCGGGCGTTGATCGCACTCCTGTACCGCACCGGCCTGCGCATCAGCGAAGCCCTCAGCCTCCAACCCAAAGACCTGGACCCCGAGCGGGGCACGGTGCGCGTGCTGCGGGGCAAGGGCGGGAAAGCCCGGACGGTCGGTATGGATGCGGGCGGGTTCGCCTTGCTCGACAAGTGGATGACGCTTCGTCCCAAGTCACAGTGGGTGTTCTGTACGCTGGACGGCGCACAGGTCTCAGACTACTACGTGCGGAACATGCTCCCGCGCATCGCGGAGAAGGCTGGGATTGAGAAGCGTGTCCACCCTCACGGCCTGCGCCACACCCACGCGGCCCGGCTCGCCGATGAGCGGGTGCCCATCCACCTGATCGCGGCGCAGTTGGGGCACTCGAACATCGGCACCACCAGCCGGTACATCGACCACATTGCGCCGGGTGCGGTGGTTGCGGCCGTGCGGGAGGTCGCGTGGGCTACTTCCACCTGATGGACTCGGACTCCGGCCACTTCTCACCCTGCGCCAGCACCTTGTTCCCGTTCGTGCCGACGATCACCCAGTAACTGAATGACCCCATGCCGATGGTCTTTGTGGGCTGGGTGTCGTTGATGATGCCCTTGACCTGCCGGACGAAACTGTCCCCCAAGTCGCGTGCCTCTGCCTCAGTCACCCCGAGCGACACCGACAAGGCCAGTTTGAACGTCTTGCCCTCCTGAACAATCCGGCTCTCGCGGACCCCCTGGTACTGGTTCATCGAGGCCAGCACGGCGTCCATCTCATACTTCGTGATGACGCGGTACTCCGGCTGCTTGGGGGCGGCGGGCTGTGGCGGCGGCTCAGGTGTTGTCGCTGTCACGCGGGGAGCGGGAGGCTCAGGGCGGGGATCATCCTTCTTGCTGAATGCCCCGAACACCATCGCCACGGCGACGATCAGGACGATCAGCCCGCTGAAGAACACGACGACCGAGCGGAATGCGCGCACGATCCACGATGGTTTTTTCTGGGTCTCTGCCTTGTTCATGGGTGGTCTCCGAATCGGTCAGAGCCGGAGATCATAACCTGTTTTGGGATAATCCGCTATTGGGATCACCATATCGGCTCGCGGTTTCCACGCGAGCCAATGACTCGATCAGCGTTTACAGCCCGTGCCGACAGCCTGCGTCACACCCTCATTGCCGCCCGCAAGGAGGCGGGGATCACGCAGGCACAGTTGGCGAAGGCTCTGCGCCGTCCGCAGTCGTTCATCTCCAAGTACGAACGCGGGGAGCGGCGGCTGGACGTGATCGAGTTCCTTGAAGTGACAGACGCGATTGGGGCAGACCCCATCCGGATCATCAAGGCACTTGGCCGCGTGTAGGGGATGGGTTCCGTTCTGGGGATCGGACCACTGGCAGAATCGCCGCAGAACAACGCGGCGCACGCGGATTGGGCGTCGGCATGGACCGAATGCCGGATCGCCGCTGCGGGGATTCTGCACACGCTCCCGGTCGAACGGCGGCGGAGCGGCCCGGCTCCGATTCCCCGTCCGGCGCAACGCGGGTCTGCCGCGGGTGTGCGCGGGTCTGCCACTTCCGGGGTCACACCCGCGGTCTAAACCCCACGAATCGTTGGACTTTCGAGCGAACGCGGGGCTGCGCGGGTCTGAATCTCGAATCTCAGACACCCCACCCCGACCTCACGGCACATGCACACCCACCCTGTGCAGTTCCCTCCCTCCCGCTCGCCGGGCGTCCGGTCGTGACTATCAGCCCCGCGACACCCGCGAGCCGTCGGAAGGCCCACGAATCGCTGGACTTCCCACGCGGGTCTGACGCCCGAAGTTCACACCCGCGCACACCCGCGTACACCCGCGTTGAGACCCGCGATGCACCCGACGGAACCCATCCGGCGGCATCGGCAGGGGTTGCTATCAGGCGACGGGACCCAGACAATCCCGCCACCGATGAACACCGAACAGGCAATCCGACTCGCGGGGCAACGACTGCTGGGCCTGAAAGGGTACAACTTTGACGTTCTGGAGGTCGCCAAGCCGGTGTCGGTCGATGCTGCGGTGAACCTCTCCCGCGTGGTCTCCAAACTCTCGCCGATCCTCGGCAACCTGATCGAGTTCAACACGGTGGAGTTCTTGAACACGCTGACCGAGTTCCAGACACTCGGCAAGTGGATCAGGCAGGACCCCGGATTCCCCGACACTTTGTTTCAGGGCAGCATCTCTCCCGCTCCGGGGTTTGAAATCAAGGCATGGTTCCCGCTCGCGACAGAGATCACCGCACGGTTCCGCGACTCGCAGAATCACTTTGAGCATGACCAAACCCATGTGGCGATGCTCGCGTGGCTGCCCCAGCATCTGATCTACGGACGCCCGTACATCTTGGACGTGGTTGTGGTGTCGGCGAAGTCCGTGGCGAAGGCCCGCGATGACCACTACCACAGTCCTCCTGGCTATCTTGTGTTGGAGCCGGAGGACACCACCTCGCGTACCCGGAACCTTCAACAGACTAACTGCGCTGGATACAAGTTCCAAGGGACGGCTGCTCAGTTGGCGCAAGCGGAGAAGGTCGTGAAGTCATGGGGCAAGTCGGGCGGAGTGTATCTCCCGACCCGCGAGTATCAGGCCATGTGCCGCGAGTTGCTGGCGAAGTTCCCGTACCGCCTTGACACCAACTTCGCCAAGATGGATCGCATCGTCCACGGCGAGATTGAGGCGTTCAAGAGTCGCGTGATGGACAGCACCGTGCATGGACGCACAGTCGGCGAGTGGATTCGACTCCTCGCCCGCGATGATGAGGCAGAGATCAGGCGAGAGTTGCAGACTCGCTTTGGAATAGCAACTCAGCCTCTACAGGCGGTTCAGCCAAGTCCCGGACCGAAGCCCCAGTGAAGCGGGCAACGCCGTATTGGAAGTAGGTCGGATCAATCTCGCATGAGAACGCCCGGCGGTTGGTTTGACGAGCGGCAAGTGCAGCGGTGAATAGCCCTCCAAAGGGTTCCCAGACTGCATCCCCCGGTTCGCTCGATGCTTCGATGATCATCCGCATCAGATCCAACGGCTTCTGGTTCAGGTGAACCGCTCGGCCCGACGGAGCCTTCAACCGCTCGCCCCCGTTGACCGGCGGTCGATCCCACACGTTTGTGAACCCGTGCGGGCAGAAAAACTTGGATCGCATGAGCGTCCACTCGGCTCCTGTGGCGGGTCGCTTGCCATCCATTGAGAAGTAGGGGCGGCCCGACGGCTTGCCGTGCGCGTTGGCAAACTCTTGGAGTCGTTCAAACATCTCTGGCGGCGGGAAGTACCACAGGTGTCCTTGATCGAGATACTTCCGAACCGCTGCGTCGGCAACGCCACACGCCTCATTTGCCTTGCGCAATGGCAGCCCCGTTCGCTTCCACTCTGCGAGTAGCCACTGCTTCAACGGTTGGCCATCCACCTTGGCCTCAAACACGTACTGCACGCAAACCTCGGACACGACAGGAAAGCGCCGGATGCGCTTGGTGTTGACGTTCCCCGCAATGTGCGCTTTGCCCTTGTTCCAAACGTTGCAGTTCTGATACCGCCACCCGTGGCGTTCAAGGATCGGGTGCACCGCCGCCCAGCCAATCTCGGAGTTCCAGAACCAGAGCGTTGTCGCCGGCGTGGCGGCGGCGGACCACGCCTTCACGTGCGGCTCGTACCAGTGCGGCATGTCGAGATGGTCTGACGTGTCGCCCTCGAACCCCAACACGCCGTATGCACCGTCGGACACGATGACTGTTGGCGTGTCCCATTGCCCGTAGTGGTCAAGACTGTCACCAAGCCAAAGCAAAGTCGCGTCATCCCGCCACTGCGTGATACCCGGACCGTTCGCCAATGTGATGCTCTTTCCACGCCCGACCGTGCTGGTTGGGGCGGCTCCCCTGATGTTCTTGAGCGTGTTCGCTGGGTGTCGAGGCATGAAGGCTCCGGGTGAGGCGTGGCGTCTGGCGTTCACTTCTTGTTAGGGTAGGCTGGATCAGGTCCGCCGTCTACCTCATCGTACAACGAATCGCGGCGTCACCTCTACGATGACTCTGTGCGATACCACTGCTGGCGATGCCGACAACCCATGAACATTCAGCCGGGACTCCAACCCGGCGTCTACTCGTGTCCCAACTGCGGTGCCGAGTTCCGTGTTGGCCCGACTCCGACCCCACCGCCAAAGACGGACAACAACGGAGCGGCGGCGGGCGTTGTTGGCGGAGCCATTCTCGGCGGAGCCATTGGCGGGCCACCCGGCGCCATCATCGGTGGTCTGATCGGCTTGATCCTTGGCACGAAGGCTGACCAAGGGGGCCGACGGTGAACCTCACTTGGGTCGATCAAGTCACCATCGGTTGCGGCTTGGTGCTGATCGTGCTGTACCTCATCCGATGTGGTGCGTGCAAGGTCAAGGTTCAACTGTCTGCACTCATGGTGTGCGCATGCTCAGGCGGTGCGCTGTTCTACGGGGCGGTGCTGATCTTCACCCCGTTCGTTCCTGCGCTTCAGAAGGTGCCCATGCAGGCACTGCACATCGTCATTGCTGGAATCGCCTTGCTGTACATCGGCTGGGCGTTCGTGCGCCAAGTCTGGACGCGGCCCGGCAGCATCACGCCTGAGCAAGTGCCGGAAGCCACCAGCGCATCGAACGCACTGGCGACACCGACCGCTCCCGCTCCGGTGCCCGTGGCGACGGATCAGAACAAGGTGTAGCCGTCCGCCTCATCCCGCCTGCGCCGCCAGCGTCCGCTTCACGCCCTCCACATTCGGGTCCACGTACACGGCGCACGTCACCCGCGAACCCGGAGCGTGGCCGCCCATGATGCGGGCAAACTCCTCGCCGTGCGTGCGGTGCATCTCGGTGAGGGCGGCATGGCGCAACTGGTTCGGTGCCCAGCGGTGCCGCTTCCGCCACACCTTCAACTCCTCCCGCTGCGCCGGGTTCAGGCGTGCCAGGTATGCCGCCTCAGACTCGCCCTCCCGCTTGGCGATGTCGCCTTGCGCCGGGAACGCCTGATCGCATGCCCGCCAGATTGCCTTGCGGTACTCATCGACCCCGTAGCACGGGCGCAGTGTGCGGGCGGTCTTGGCTTCCGGCACTGCCTGATGCCGGTGAGTGTCGCACTTCGCGTATCGCTCCCGCTCGGCATCACGGGGCGAGAACAGCGGATCGTTGTCCGCCTTGCCGAACCGGAAGCGGGACAACAGCGACTGTGCCTCGCCATTCAGGAACAGCACCCGCTCCATTCCCCGGTGGGCGTTCTTGTGTTCGGCGAGTCGGGCTGACCAGACCGGCTCCGAAGTGTCGAGGTCACACCACCGAATGCCGACCACCTCACCCGGACGCGCACCCGTCAACAACTGGAGGTCGATCATCGCGGCCACCTGCCGCGACAGGAACGGGCGCACCGCTTCAACCAACTCACGCGACACCGGGCGCACCTTCTTGCCCTCGCGCACCCCGAAGCGCCCCCGCTTGATGGGCTCAATATCCCGCACGTCATCACGCACCGACTTCGGCACAAGCCCACGGGCAGCGGCCCACTTGAACAGCGCCACCAGAATCTGGATGCGCCCGTTGATGGTCGTGCGGCAGTTGCCCGCCTTGATGAACTCCGCTCGGACGGTTTCAAGATCACGCAGCGTGAACGCGGCGGCGGGTGTCGTGCCGAACAGCCGGTTGAGCGGGCGCACCGCTTGCCGAACATGCTCCTGGGCGGATGGGCTGTTGACGTGCTCGGTCTGGACGTGCCGCCAGTAGTCGCGCAGCACCTCAGCGATGCTCGGCCCGGTCCCCCCCGTAGCGGCGGCAGGTTTCGCCGGAGCCTTGCGGCCCTGTCCCTCCCATTCAGCGAGTGCGCGGTGGTATGCCTCCCGGCTCTCTGTCGAGTTGTGGTTGCCGGGGAAGTAGACCCGCCTGTACCCCTTCGTGCCGTCGGGCTTGATGGTGGGGAAGTCGGAGAACCCCCGACTGGGCGTGCGGGTGCCGTCAGCGTTCAGATTGCCCGGCTGTTCGCGGTACTTCGGAGTATGTGCCATTGCTGTGCTTCCCATACACCGCGTATCGACTCGATACGCGAAAGGTGTGGGACACAGCCGCTCCGACGGTGAGTCCGGCGGTCAGAACGTCTGACGCCGACAGGCGAAAATCCCCATGAAAAACAGGCTCGGACCAGCGGTCCAAGCCTGTCTTCTGGGCAAGTGGAGCGGAGGAGATTCGAACTCCCGACCTCATCATTGCGAACGATGCGCTCTACCAACTGAGCTACCGCCCCGTGTCTGATTCTTGAACCCAAAGTATACTCCGCTGCACGGCGTTTGTCTTGTTCAGTACCACTGTATGGGCGAGGTGGCTGGCCGGACTTGGGCCAGTATCTCGCGGGTCTTGATTCGACCGTGGTGGACCATTGGAACGTGCAGTATTCATGGCAACTTGAGCGTTGGCCGATCGAGCGCTGAACCCCGGACTCCGGATCTACCTTTGACCTGACAAATCTTCATGAAATGATCCTCACTGTTCTAATTGCACTCTGACCTGAAGAGTCGAAATCCCGGTACCGACTTGCCAACCCCTTCCGATATTCTTTCCGCCGACGGCCCTATCGCGATGATGTTGGGCGAGGGCCACGAGTCCCGTCCCGAGCAACTCCGCATGGCCGACGCTGTAGCCCGGACGATGGAGAAACGCGGCCACCTGCTGGCCGAGGCCGGGACCGGAGTGGGCAAGAGTTTCGCGTACCTTGTTCCCGCGATGCTCCGCTGCCTGAAAGGCGAGACGGTGGTGATCGCCACGCACACCATCGCCCTGCAGGAGCAACTGGTTACCAAAGACATTCCTTTCCTGATGAGGGCGATGGGCGTTGAGCCGCCCCCGGAGATCCCGGGCGACCATGATGAATACACGCCGGACCAGCGCGATCCGTACGACGATGATCCGTTCGCGGACGGCCCGGGAGCCGAGCATCACGCGATTCCACCGATCCCGCCGAGCGTTCGCCCCGTCCTGGTCAAGGGGCGCGGCAACTACGTCAGCATCCGTCGGCTGGAACTTGCCTCGAAGCGGCAGGACCGTTTGCTTCATGATGCCGCGGCGAGGCGGACTTTGGAACAGATCGAGCGCTGGGCGTACGACACGCTCGATGGAACGCTCAGCAGCCTGCCCCAGTTGGAGCGGCCCGGGGTGTGGGTCCATGTCGTCTCCGACAGCGGGAACTGCATGGGTCGCAAGTGCCCGCGTTACAACCAGTGCTTCTTCCAGCGGGCGAGGCGCAAGGTGCAGGGTGCGAACCTGCTGGTGTGCAACCATGCGCTCTTCTTCGCGGACCTGGCCCTGCGGGCGCAGGATGTCTCCATCCTGCCCCGGTATGACCATGTGGTGCTCGATGAGGCCCACACGGCGGAAGACGTCGCGGGGGAGCATTTCGGGGTGTCGCTCACCGAAGCGCGGGTGAACTTTCTGCTCTCGAATCTCCACCAGCCCAGGGGCGACAAGGGGTTTCTCCCCGCTTTCGCTCTTCAGGCGGGGGACATCACGGCCTGCGACCACGCCATCTCGATTGTCCGCAAGGCGCACGACTGCTCGCGGGCCTTCTTCGAGAGTCTGGTGGAACTGACCCGCAGCGCACCGGCCCAGGAGTCACGGCCCGGGTATTCACGCCCCGCCTCGGTGCTGCGACTCCGCTCGCCGGACGCGGTGCCGAACATCCTCTCGCCCGTGATGCGCGACCTCGCGCTGCGGCTGAAGGAACTGCAGCGCGTCGCCAAGCACGAGCAGGACGCCTTTGAACTGAACAGTTACGCACAACGGGCGGAGATGATCGCGGCGGACGCCGACACGATCCTCGGCCAGCGGCTGCACGGCTACGCCTACTGGACCGAACTCTCGGGCGACTCGGAGGACGGGCCGCGGGCGGGTGTGCTGCGGGTTGAACTCGCCTGTGCGCCGGTAGAAGTGGCCGAGATCCTGCGCGAGCGCCTCTTCCGGCAGGACTTTTCCGTCACGCTCACGAGCGCCACGCTCGCCACACGCACCGCCGCGGCGGAGGAATCCAAGGAGTCCGCCGAGACGGCCTTCGCGCACCTCATCGGCCGGCTCGGGTGCGAGGGGGCGGAAACGTTCCAGGCGGGAAGCCCCTTCGACTACGCGAAGCAGGTTCGGGTGTACATCCCCGGCGGGCCGCCGCCGGCGCTGCCCGGTCGCCCCGGCGGCAAGATGCTGTCGGCCAACGAATCCCTGGCCGCGCACATCCTGCATCACGTGCTCGAGACCGACGGGGGGGCCTTTGTGCTGTTCACGAGTTTTTCCGCGCTCTACGCCGTGGCGGATCTGCTGCAAGGCCCGTTGGCCGAGAGGCGCTTGCCGCTGCTCGCTCAGGGGCGTGACGGCTCTCGCACGGCCATGCTCGAGCGCTTCCGTGATGATGATCGCTCGGTGCTGCTTGGTGCCGCATCGTTCTGGCAGGGCGTTGATGTGCGTGGGCACGGGCTCCGCAACGTCATCATCACCAAACTCCCCTTCGATCCCCCGGACCGCCCTCTGACTCAGGCACGCAACGAACTCATCGAATCGCGCGGCGGCAACCCGTTCATGGAGGATTCTCTCCCGCGCGCGGTGATCAAGTTCAAGCAGGGATTCGGGCGGTTGATCCGGAGCAAGACCGACACGGGGCGGGTGGTGGTGCTTGATCAACGCATCCTGACCGCTCGCTATGGGCGATTTTTCCTCAACGCCATGCCACCGGGGGTGAGTGTCATTCGCTCGGGCGAAGACAACGAATGAACTCGGGCGAGGCTCGCCGGATCGGTCATGGAAACAACACCGAATCGGGTGGGAACCCGGTGGCACGAACTCTCGCCGTGTCTAATCGTGCCGCAACGCCACAATGGGATCCTGCATCGAGGCCTTGCGCGCGGGGTACAGGCCGAAGACAAGGCCGGTGATGGTGGCGACGGCGAAACTGAGCAGGATGGACCAGACGGTGACGTGCGTGGGCAGGTTCACATCGCTGGGGAACCACGAGCCGATGACCGGGGCGTTGGGGAGTTTGGCCACGCCCCATCCAACGAGCAGACTCCCGCCGACTCCCAGGGCCACGCCGAGGATGCCGCCGATCGCGCTCAGGACGCTGGTTTCGACCAGAAACTGCCAGAGGATGTGCTTGCGGGTGGCGCCGATGGCGCGGCGGACGCCGATCTCGCGGGTGCGCTCTGTGACGCTCGCGAGCATGATGTTCATGATGCCGATGCCTCCGACCAGAAGCGAGATGCCCGCCACCGCGCCGAAGACCAGGTTGAAGGTCATCTGCGTCTTCTTGGCGTTCTCCAGCAGCTCGTAGGGAACAATCAGGCTCACATCGGCCATGCCCGGGTGCCGCAGCGACATGATCCGCCGAAGGAGGTGCGAAGCGTTCATCACGTCTTCACGGTCCTTCATCGCCAGGTAAATTTCGGAGACTTGCACTTCATTCGCCTGGGATGATCCGCTCGCGCTCCGCACCACGAGATCGCCGAAGGCTTCGCGCGCCGAAGTGAGCGGGACGTGGACATCGAGGTTCAGGTCGCGCCCGATGAGCGCTGCGCCCGCACCGCCCGCGAGGCCGACGGGGGCCAGCACGCCGATCACCGTGAAGGTCCGGCTGTCGATGCGCAGTGTCTGACCCACGGGGTCCTCGAGCGGGAAGAACTGCTTGGCGATCTCCGCGCCGATCACCGCGACCATCTCTTTCCCGTCCATGTCGGTCTGGGTGAGGTAGCGGCCGCGCTCCATCCGAAGATTGGCGACGCGCTGCAGGGCGGGCGTGGTGCCGAAGGCCTGACTCGTCCGCCGCTTCTCGTTGCGGAGAATCTGGCCGCCGACGTCCTTGAGGGGGACGATCGCCGCGGCGTGGGGGAAGTTCTCGACCACGACGGCGAGGTCGTCGCGGGTCATGCCGAATCGGCTGAGCCAGCTCCGCTGCTGCTGGCCCTGCTGGTTCTGGGTCTCGGGGGGTTTCTGGCTGCGGGCGATGATGTTGCGGGCGCCGAGGCGCTCGATCTGGGCAAGGGCTTGGCGCTTGCTGCCCTCTCCAAGGCTGCTCATGATGATGACGGCGGCGACGCCGAAGATGATGCCCAGGGCGGTCAGGACGCTGCGGAGCATCCGAAGCCGGAGGTTGGACAGCCCCAAACGGATGGTTTCGAGAAGGAAGGCCATGAACGAACCGATAGAGTCTTCCGGACGAATCGAACAGTACAGGCCCGCGGGCACAGCGCACAGTGCGCCGGTCCCGACAGGCACGCAGGAAGTGTAGAGGCACGTGAGCGACCGCACCCCGACATCCCTTCCTCCCCGCGTGGAGGTCCAGACCGAGTCCGAGACCGGTCGTGGGTGGGTCTACACCGTGGTGGTTCATCACGAGGGGGCCGTGACCGAGCACGCGGTGTCGCTCGCGTGGTGCGACCACGATTACTGGAGCGGCGGGCGGTTGGCACCCAGCCGCGTGGTGCAGGTGGTGGTGGAGTGCGCGTTGAGGGCCGCGGCGAGAGACCTCCCGGCGCGGTTTGACGCCTCCACGGTGCGCCGCTGGTCACGCGCGATGGATGCCGAGATCCGCGGTCGCTTGTGATGCGGGCGCGGCGGGGCCGATACCATCGGCCCGCATGAAGCCGGGCAAGGTCGTGGTCATCGGCGGTGGCGTGGTGGGGGCTTCGAGCGCGTACTACCTCGCGCGCGACGGGTGGAGCGTGGACCTGATCGACCAGGGAGTCTTCGGGGCCGCGTGCAGCCACGGCAACTGCGGTTATGTCTGCCCGAGCCACGTGTTTCCCTTGTGCCGGCCCGGCGCGATCACCAAAACCCTGCCCCTCGCGCTTCGGCCGAACTCGCCCTTCGCCATCCGGCCGCGACCGGACCTGCGGATGCTGGCGTGGTTCGCGCGGTTCGCCGCCAACTGCACCACGGCGAAGGTACATTCGACCGCCGCGGCGTTGAACGATCTGCTGTGGGCCGCGAAGCGCTGCTACGAAGAGATCATCCGGGAAGAGAAGATCGAGTGCGATTGGCAGAAGGATGGTTGCCTCTTCGTGTACCGAGATCGTCATCACCTTGACGCTTTCGCCGGGGAGAATGATGAGATTCAGCGGCGCTTCGGCTTCAGCGCGAAGCGGCTGGATGGACCGTCGCTGGCGGCGCTCGAGCCGGTGCTGCGGGAGGACCTGGCGGGGGCGTGGCACTTTGAGTGCGATGCGCATATCCGCCCCGATCGGTTCATGGCGGGACTTCGGGCCGCGCTGGAGCGCAGGGGTGTCACGATCCACGAACATCGCGCGGCGACCGCGATCACCGGCGATGGGCCGGGTGTACTCCAGACGACACGCGGGCCGATGCGGGCCGATGCGTATGTCGTCGCCGCGGGCGCGTGGACGCCGCTGCTGGCGGGGTTGATCGGCACGCGCTTGCCGATCCAGCCCGGCAAAGGGTACAGCCTGACGGGGCCACGGCCGGCGGGATGTCCGCGCTACCCGATGGTCTTCGAGGAGCACCGCGTGGCGATCACACCCTGGAAGTCCGGCTTCCGCATCGGCAGCACGATGGAGTTCGCGGGGTACGACGATTCGATCCGGGAGGAACGACTGCGTCTCCTGACGGACTCGGCGAAGTTATATTTTCGTGAGTGGGCCGAGCCAACGTTCGATGAACGCTGGTACGGCTGGCGGCCCATGACACCAGACGGCAAGCCCTTCATTGATCGCAGCCCATCACGGCGGAACGTCTTGGTGGCGGCTGGGCACAACATGATCGGCATGAGCACGGGGCCTGGCACGGGGCAGTTGGTCGCGGACTTGCTGGCGGGGCGAGCGCCCGCGTTCGAACCCGCTCCCTTCCGAATCGGTCGGTGATCCGCACTCGATCGGCGAACAGAGCGAAAGTCGTTGCCGAGCACGAACAGTAAAACGGCCCGAACGTGCCGAACGTCCGGGCCGCGTGGGTGCTTTGCATCGCCGCGGTTTACTTCTCTTCTTTCACCTTGAACTCGGCGTCGATCACGTCGTCCTTCTTGGCTTCCGCGCTGTCGGGCTTGGGTTCGGCGGTGGGGGCGCTCTTCTTCGCGGCCTCCTCGTAGATGACCTTGCCGAGTTCCATGCCGGCTTTTTCGAGTTCCTTCATCGCGGCTTCGATCGCGGCCTTGTCGTCGCCCTTGATCTTGCCTTCGAGGTTGGAGAGGGCGCTCTCGACCGCGCCTCGGGTCTCGGCGCTGACCTTGCCGCCGTGCTCCTCGAGTGCCTTGCGGGTCTGGATGACCACGGCATCGGCGCGGTTCTTGAGGTCAACCAGCTCGCGGCGGGCCTTGTCCTCGGCGGCGTGGGCCTCGGCATCGCGTTTCATGCGCTCGATCTCGGCCTTATCGAGGCCGCCGCTGTTGGTGATCTTGATGTCGGCCTTCTTGCCCGTGCCCTTGTCGTGGGCGGTGACGGTGAGGATGCCGTTGGCGTCGAGGCTGAACTCGACCTCGATCTGGGGCATGCCGCGGGGGGCGGGGGCGATGCCCGCCAGCTCGAACTGCCCGAGGGTGCGGTTGTCCTTGGCGAACTCGCGCTCGCCCTGCAGCACGTGGATCTGCACGCTGGTCTGGTTGTCGGCGGCGGTCGAGAAGACTTCCTTCTTGCTGGTGGGGATCGTCGTGTTCTTCTCGATGAGTTTGGTCATCACGCCGCCCATCGTCTCGACGCCCAGCGAGAGCGGGGTGACGTCGAGGAGGAGGATGTCCTTCACATCGCCGACCAGGACGCCGCCCTGGATGGCCGCGCCGACGGCGACGACCTCATCGGGGTTCACGCTCCTGTTCGGCTCCCTGCCGAAGATCTCCTTGGCGATGGACTGCGCCTTGGGCATGCGGGTGCTGCCGCCGACGAGCACCACCTCGTCGATCTTCGACACGTCGAGCTTGGCGTCCTTGAGCGCCTGAACGCAGGGGGCCTTGAGACGCTCGAACAGGTCGTTGCAGAGCGCCTCGAACTTCGCGCGGCTGACGGTGACCTGCAGGTGCTTGGGGCCGCTCGCGTCCGCCGTGATGAAGGGCAGGTTCACGGTGGTCTCCTGCGAGGTAGAGAGTTCCACCTTGGCCTTTTCCGCGGCCTCTTTCAGCCGCTGCAGGGCCATGGGGTCCTTGCGGACGTCGATGCCTTCCTTCTTGCGGAACTCCTCGGCCATGTGGTCGATGAGGCGCTGGTCCCAGTCGTCGCCGCCCAGGTGCGTATCGCCGTTGGTGCTGAGCACCTCGAAGACGCCGTCGCCGATATCGAGGATCGACACGTCGAAGGTTCCGCCGCCGAGGTCGAAGACCGCGATCTTCTGGTTCTTCTTCTTCTTGTCAAGGCCGTAGGCGAGGGCCGCGGCGGTCGGCTCGTTGATGATGCGCTCGACCTTCAGGCCGGCGATTTCGCCCGCGTCCTTGGTGGCCTGGCGCTGGGCATCGTTGAAGTAGGCGGGGACGGTGATGACGGCCCGTTCGACCTTCTCGCCGAGGTAGTCCTCGGCGGTTTTCTTGAGGTCCTGGAGCACGAACGCGGAAATCTGCTGCGGCGTGAACTCCCCCTGGTTGACCTTGACCTTGACAAAGTCATCGCCGCTGCCCACCAGCTGATAGGGAACCTTGGAGGCCTCATCGCCCGACTTTCCGTACACGCCCGCCGCCCCGCCCGAAACTTCGGACATCCGTCGGCCCATGAAGCGCTTGATGGAGAAGATGGTGTTCTTGGGGTTGGTGACCTGCTGGTGGCGGGCCTGCTGGCCGATAAGACGCTCTCCCTTGTCGGTGAAGCCGACCACCGAGGGGGTGGTGCGGTTGCCCGAACTGTTGATTAGCACCTTGGGCTGGCCGCCTTCCATGATGGCGACGCAGGAGTTGGTGGTGCCGAGGTCGATGCCGATGATTTTGGACATGAGTCAGTTTCCTTTCCGCGAACGATCAAGGGCAGGTATGGCAAGCGGTGTGCCAGAATTCAAACGAGGCATAAGCAGGAATCGGCCACGGGAATCGACGTGCAGGGGTGTTAGGGGGGGAATAGGCTGCCAAAATGACTGGGGGGATAGGAAAGAGATGTGCGAAACATGAACAAGCAGGGGTGAGAGGCGGGGGAAGGGGTGTTTCGGGGGTTGTGCGTGCCCCTTATTGAATGTACTCAATGGAGGTACATTGGAGGAAAAGAAAGTGCGGGGAGGAGGCGAATCAGGAGGCGATGGGCGGTAGCTGCTACCGGTCATGCACAGGACCGTTCGTGGGGTCTTTGGCAGAGTACGTCCACCGGACTCACGCTCAGGTCCTCTGAAACTGACTATCAAATCGCGGCTTTGTTCTGCGCGTTTGAAAATCTGGCCGAGTTGAGCCGTTCAATCCTTGAGACTACCTGAGTCGGGATTGTGCCCGCTTTGACCTGAGATGCATGGCGGCGGAAAACGCGCCGACCCAAACGCACACTCAGTACCGGCGATGGTCGCGAGCGCGTTCTTCAGCTTCGCGATCCGTCTCTGGTTCTTCGATATCGTTGCGGTGCGTATCTTGCCGGGCACATTCGGCGTGCGTGAGGTTACGAGCGTCGTAACACCCTCCGGACGTTCAGTGCTGCATCGGAGTTAGGATGGAGCGTTGGTCTCTGATCCTGCCGCCCTCGACCGGAGAGCCCAAAGTGCTAAGGACGGCTCAGGCTTTACCGGCCGATGGAGGCTGTACCGCCGAATGATTCGATGCTCATCGGCTCGTTGTAACTGCCGGTCTCGAATCTGGATCCCGGCTTGACCGCGATGGTACCGAAGGCGGGGGCGGCGGACATGGCTTCGGCAAACGTGTTGAACGGGTTGGTGAAGGAGCCTGTTTCGAAGCCGCCGAAGTTGAAGTCCAACCAGGTGACGCCCGTATCGGGGGTGACGCAGTTGCGTGTGTTGGCGTAGGTCTGGATGATACCGATGGACCAGCGATCGAAGTTGGGGGAGCCGTAGCCGTCGCACCCGCCCAGCCCCGAGCACATGATGTTGCACGGCGTTACTGGCGGCATCATCTCGTTGCAGTGCTCCACACTCCAGTTGTGGCCTAGTTCGTGGGCGGTGAGGGCCACGCGGTCGGCGAAGGTGGTGCTGAAGCGCGACTGCGATAAGCCGTACCCGAAACCGTTTGTTGTGCTCGCACAGATGCCGTTGAGCCACGCGACGCCGATGATGCTGCCGTTCAGGTTGCGCCCCGTCATCAAGTGGGCGATGTCTCGTACGATGCCCCGGCGGTTGTCGTTCCACTCGGTTCGGAACTGGTTGAGCAATGTCTCTGGGTCGCTCGATGTGTAGGGGTCGGAACTGTTCGTCCGTACCAGGATGGAGTTGACGAGGTGCGTGATCCGCGCATCGCGCTCGTACACGATATTTACGGCGTTCTGAACGGCGTTGATGTCGGCTTCGGTGTTCACCACGGACGAACCGTTTGCCTGATAGAACTCGAAATCCGCGTCGTACGCGATCCGCACCCGTAGGAACCAGGACGCGATATTGGTGGGTGCCTCTTCGCTGGGCATCTTGCCCGTGTTGGTGTGGCCACACTCAGCGCCGGGAACAGGGATGATGTCCACCCCGCGGTAGAGCACGTACTGATCCACTGCGGCGGCGGGGTCGCCGTCGGTGGCCGCCTGGAGGTACTCCCATTGACCGTCGGCGTGACGGATGGACAGGGTGAGTTTTCCTCCCACGAAAGCGGCGGCGGCGGTAGTTCCGGCATCATCGATTACCGCACCGCGATACGTGCTCACAGGGCCTGGTTCGCACTTTTCGATGACGCCGTCCTCGCGCTGGATCAAGAGTTGATACCCGGGCGCACGGTTCGAGTACTTCCACAGCTCGACCGCCAGCGCGCGGCCTGGTGCTTCGATCACCACGGTGAAGAAATCGGGAAGGTCCTGCGGCGCGTGATAGGTGATGATCGCCGCATCGCGCAGGCGCAGGCCCTCGAGAATGGCGGCGCGATCGACGGGGAAGCGGTCTTGTGCCACCGCGAGGCCGGCCGCGGCGAAGGTGTACGCGACGAAAAGCCAGCGAGTCATGGGTCGTCTCCTGTGATCGGTCGAACGAAGGGTGCGGCGTACAAGTGGAGAGGGGCGGCCGCTGTCCATGCCCCGAGAAACGATGTACGGTGGAATGTCGTGGGTTCTTCGAGTCGGCGGCTCATTGCCTTCCGATGGTGACCGGCCCGTGCCAGGCGTCGAGCGTGACGCGCCGTGCAAGGTTGTTGATGGTCTCGTTGGAAGTCCACGGGCCGATCAGCACGCACCGCGAGTCGGGCAGGGGCGAAGGGTCAACGGCGAAGTTGTGGAGCGAGCCGTAGGGATTGCTCACCGTGCCCTCGCCGGTGGCAGTTGGCCGTGAATAGTCGAGCCACGTAACCGGGGGCGAGGCGGTGTTGGGCGGGTCGATGAGGTAGGTGTACCTCGGGTTCAGCAGCGCCTCGCGCATGCGCAGGCATTGTCCGTGCGTGAACCGGGTGCGGCAGTTCTGGGGCGCGTAGGACATGAAGTTCACCAGGTCTGGGTTGTACGTCTGCCCCGGCGGGAGGCAGCCGCCGGGGGGCGAAGGGAGCGAGGAGGTGAGGGTGCAGGTCACATTGCTCATACGTCCCGACAGATTCGGATCGGCCGGGGTGTCGCAGACGCGATCCCCCGCGGGGCCGCAGTTGATGCCGTTGGGGCACTCGGCGCCGAAGACCGTTTCGTGCGTGTGGTAGAGGTTCAGCCAGTGGCCGACCTCGTGGACGATGGTGCTGGAGTTGCCGGGCGGCACGCAGGCGTTGGCGATCGCGACGCCCTGCCCCTGCGGGATGTCGGGGATTGTGGCGATGCCGCAGGCGTTGCCGCCGCCGAACACGCCGATGGTGTTCACGAAAAAGACGTGCATCGAACCCGGAGTGTGGTTGGTCGACACCAACTGCTGAAACTCGGCCTCGTTGTTGATATTGAAGTAGTTGCCGCTGTTGAGGAACGTCACCGGCCCCGCTTCCTCGAACCGGATGCGGGCCTGGGCGAACCCGGCGTTCAATGTCGCGAGGCACGTGGGCACCGCCGCCGGGTCAAGCCCGCCCGTGCCGTTATCTTCGCGGACGATCGTGAACTGGACGCGGACACGGAAGACGTAACGGGAGGCGTACCCCTCCTCCTCCACGCGCTGGGGCGGTCGCAGACGCCGCATGATCTCCACCGCGTCCTGAGCGGTGAGGCGGGTGGCGCAGTCCGCCATC
>DDSA01000093.1:0-374 GCA_002343715.1 Phycisphaerales bacterium UBA2402
GGGCGTGCCGACGTTCGGCGATATCGGGGGCGGGTCGGACCATGTCGCTTTCCTGTGCCACGCGGGCATCCCATCGGCCGGGTTCGGCTCCTCGGGGTCGCGGGGCACCTCGTACCACTCGGCGTACGACACGCTGGTCTGGTACTGGCGGACGGTCGGCGCGGACTACGGCCCGGCGCAGATGATGACACGGATGTCGATGGGCACGGCCGCGCGGCTGGCGAGCGCGCCGATCATCCCGCTTGACCAGTGCGCGGCGTGGGACGACCTGGGCAAGCAGCTGGGCGACCTGATGCAACGCCCGCCTCTGAAGGAACAGAGCGCCGGCGCGCCGCGACTCCTTCTTCAATCGGTCGATCTCTCGCAGCGCGGGC
>DDSA01000093.1:572-843 GCA_002343715.1 Phycisphaerales bacterium UBA2402
CGGTCGATCTCTCGCAGCGCGGGCGCGGGGCCTTGTCGCGAGCAACGGCCCACGCCGCGGCCGGGACGATCACCACGGATGAACTCGCGGCTGTCAACCGGACCATTCTTGGTCTGGAGCGGGCATGGCTGAGCGAAGCGGGACTTCCGGAGCGCCCCTGGTTCAAGAGTTTGTACGCCTCTCCGGATGAAGACTCGGGGTACGACGCGTGGGTGCTCCCGGGTCTGCGGAGAGCGGCGGAGCGGAACGACCCCGAAGCGGCGGCGGTCGG
>DDSA01000093.1:1047-1224 GCA_002343715.1 Phycisphaerales bacterium UBA2402
GGTCGGCATCGAACTGTTGGGCGATGCCCTGTCGGCGCAGAGCCGGTTACTCGGCTCACTCACACACAACGGGAACGAGCGATCCGAGTGATCTCGGCTCTTACTCGTGCTCGATCTGCAGGGTGGCGAGGGCCGTCATCGGATCCGGGGCGAAGCGGAAGACCTTGTCCAACCCGG
>DDSA01000093.1:1460-31921 GCA_002343715.1 Phycisphaerales bacterium UBA2402
AGCGGAAGACCTTGTCCAACCCGGTGACGCGGAAAATGGACAGGACTTCATCGTTCACCGAACAGAGCGTGAGCGAGCGCTTGCGTTCCACCAGGTGGCGACGGAGTTTCAGGACTTGCCCGAGATTGGAACTATTGACATAAGAAACGCCGCCGAAGTTGAGAACAACGTGGCTGGTCTTCTTCCGCGGCGATTCAACACCTTGAATGACGTTCGCCAACTCCTCGGAGAGAAGAGGCTCATCGGCGAGTTCAACCAGGGTGATGTCGTCGGACCAGTTCGTCGGCATGAGAAATTCCCCTCCAGATACGAACTGGTAAGACGTTTGGTTCATCAGATTGTTCTGTTTGGACTATGGTCGTACTTACAACGCCCTTTGGGTCGATCGAGATTTGACGAACTCTCAGGATCCTGAACGTTTATCCCGGGTGATCTGTGCGTAGGCGTTGTGATTGTGGATGGACTCGAAGTTTTCGGAGTTGATCGAGTACCAGTGAATGCGCGGCTCGGCCTCCAGCCCCAGGGCGAGGTCGCGGACGATGTCCTCGACGAACTTGGGATTTTCGTAGGCGTGCTCGGTGACAAACTTCTCATCGGGGCGCTTGAGCACCGCGAAGACAGGGCATGAGGCCGCGCGCTCGAGCATCTCGACCAGGTCCTCGATCCAGAGCATGCCGTCGAACTTGACCTTGGCCTCGATGCGGCAGCGCTGGTTGTGGGCACCGTACTTGCTGATCTCCTTGCTGCACGGACAGAGGCTGGCGGCGGGCGCGGCGACGGACATCGAGAACTCGCTGACGCCGTTGGCCATGCACTCGAAACTGACGCGGTAGTCCATCAGCCCGGGCATCTTGGTGATCGGGGCTTCCTTGCGGATGAAGTACGTGAAGGAGCACTCGAAGTGGGCGACCTCGGCGTCGAGTCGCTCGCAGATGGCACGGGCGATGGTCGGGATCTTGTCCGGGGTGAGCGGCTCGCACGTCTGCTCGTTGAGCACTTCCAGGAAGCGGCTCATGTGCGTCCCCTTCTGATAATGAGGCAGGGCGACGTACATGTTGACCGTGGCCACGGTGGTCTGCTCGCCCCCGTCCCGCGTGCGGAGCCGGATGGGGTAGGTGATGTCCTTGACGCCCACGCGGTCGATCGCGACGTTGCGCACGTCGTGGGAGGCTTGCACATCGGGCATCGGCGAGATCGCCGAGCCGGCGGGGGTTTTGGGCGTGGTCATGATGAGGGCTTCCGCGGCCGCGGCGGGCCTGCCGGCCCGTGCGGGTGGGTTGTGTCTGCTGCCCTGAGCCGACTTCGCCGGAAGTACCGAGTGCGAAACGCCGTCAGGAAGACATTGTAGGGATGCTGCCATTCCCTCTGGATTCGACCCCGAACCTCCAACCGATTCACCCTACCGGTGTTTGGCCGGTTCGCGGTCGATCGTTAGCGCCCCCGGACCTTTCCACAGAATCAGCAGCGCCGCGACGAGCATGATCGAGTTGCGGACGAGATGACAGGTTCCGATCGGACCCGTGCAGGGCACCTCGAACTTGCCGAAGCACCCGCAGGTGACGTTGAGGCCGCGGTACAGCACGCTGGCGATGCCCGCGATGAATGCCGCGAGCATGAGCGCGATGACCAGGGCCGCGGCCCTCGACCAGAGGCCCACGACCAGCAGCGCGCCGGCGAGGACCTCGGTCCAGGGAACGGCGAACGCGGCGAGTTTCGCCGCGTGATCGGCGTGAGACGGGAAGAGATCGAACGCCATCACCGAGAACGCGAAGGATTGCGGATCGCGCAGTTTCATCACCCCGGCAAAGATGAACAGACCGCCGAGAATCAACCGCAGCGGAGTGGTCAACCAGCCGAGCGGACGCGGAGTCTTTGATGCGCTGCTCATTGCCCACCCTCCAGCGGCCCCGGCCCCGTGGCGGTCGGCTGGCCGGCGGCGGCCCAGGCGGGGTAGCCCTCCTTCAGGACGTGGCACTGCCTGAAGCCCAGCCCCAGGTTCGCGCCCAGTTGCTGGAGTTTGATGACGACATCGTGCGACGCGTGGCAATCGCCGCCGGCGCAGTAGACCACGACGGGGCCGTTGCCGTCGATCGCGGAGAGCGCTTCGGGCACCGCGTTGCCGGAGAAGGCCTCCAGCGGCAGGTGGAACGCGCCCTGCACGTGGCCCGCCTCGTACTCGGCCTTGTTGCGAGCATCGATAAAGGCAGCCCCTTGGTTGAACAGATCAACGGCCTGCGCGAGCGTGATATCGAGCTCGAGGGCCGGGGCGTTGGCGGCGGCGCCCGGCGCCACGGGCGCATCGGGCCGGGTCTTCACGGATCGGCGGAGCGAATCCGCCCCCGCGATGAGGATGCCGGCGAGGATGATGACCGCCGCCTGGTAGAAGATGGCCATGCGTGCCTTTCGGTAGAACAACGCGGGGCGGGCTTGGCGGCCCGCCCCGCGCGGATGGTGTGCATCACGGGTTGAGTCTGGTACTCAGCGATCGGGGACCAGCATGCTGGGGTTGGGCTGGCCCGCGGGGTTCTGCTGTCCGGCGACGGGCTTGGGCTTCTGACGGATGAAGCCGTAATAGGGCACTTTGAACGTCTCTTCCCCGGGCATGTCTGTCTTGACCAGCAGATCGCCCCGGAAGGTGGTGGTGTTGTCGTCCGGTGCCTTGCCCGTGAGCGAGACGATCCAGGCGTTTGGAGTGACGGTCTTGTCCTCGGTGTACTTGATGGTGAAAACCTTGGCGCCCGGCGCGCCCTGAGGGTTGGAAGCGCTGGGAACGGACGCGGGCTGCTCCTCGATGCTGAGTACCTTGAAGGATTTATCGCCCCGGGGAGAAATGCGGAACGTCTGGTTGATGTCCTGGCCGGGGGCGACGCCGCCGAGGGTGACGCGGGCAGGCTCGGCCTTGATCTGACCCACGACTTCGCCAAGCACCATGAAGTTCAGCGTCTTGTTGGGGTCGCTGGTCCGGACGGTGCATTGGGTCTGGATCGGGCCGATCTCGGCGGTTGGCGAGAGGGAGATCTCGATCGGAACGGAGATCATCTTTTCACCGTCCTGCACGATCTCCTTCTTCTCGCCGATCACCGCGTTGATCTTGGCGTCGTTGGGGGTGACTTGCGTAGGCAGGAGGTCGAGTTTCCGGCTGGTGATGGTGATGGTCGCCTTGCCGGGCTTGCCGCGCTCCACCTGGCCCATCGCGGCGACCTGAGGGTCGGTCATGATCGTGGGCTTGATCTCGGACTGCACGCTCAGAACCACCTGGCTCTTGGAGGGATCGTTGGAGTTGACCGTCACATTGGTGTGCTGCTTGCCGCGCCGGTTGTGGGGGTTGTAGATCACCCGGATCTGCCCGGACTCACCCGGCTCATACTCCTTCTTCTCCAGGTTCGGGACGGTGCAGCCGCACGAACCCTTCACGTCGGCGATGATGAGTTTGCTCTTGCCCTTGTTCGTGAACTTGAACTCGGTGGAGACCTCTTTCTCATCCGAGATCACGCCGAACTCATGGGTGGTCTCGTTGAACTCGATGCGGGGGGCGTTCTCATCCACCGGCGCCGTGGGGTTCGCGGCGGCTGGCTGCGAGGGCAGGCCGGGGGGTGGGGCCTTGGGCAGGTCCTGCGCCAAGGCGGCGCCGGCGGCGAGCCCGGCGGAGGTGACAATCCAAGCGAGACGTTTCGACGCAGAACTCATGGGGAAACTCCGAGTAATCGTGGTGTGGTGGTCAAAGAGAAAGCGGTCAGAACGATCCGGTTATTCGCGGCCACCATCGTACCGTTCGGGGGAGAGGCCCGTTATTTCGTCCCGAAGCGCGGCCGCGCAGGGACTTGTTCGGAACAAGATTGGCCCGTGTTAAGCCGCAGCGACGGCTTCATGACCCAGGCAATCGAGCGCGTAATCCGGTCGGAGTGCATGCCCGTCGAGCGCATCGAGCAGCCCACGACGCCACACCCACCTCTTGAGCGGCAGGTGACGCTGGGCATGGGCTTGCGCCGCGTGGGGAGAAAGAGCGGGTTCCGGAGGACTCTGGGCAAGCCGGACAAACCACGGGAGCAACGCCGCGGCCTGGGACTGATGCCGCGAGACAAGTTCCGCCGCGTCGGCTCGCTCCGCGGGGCTGAGCACATCGCGTCGGAAGAGGTCGAGGGCGCACCCGGGCGCACCGAGCGCGAAGGCCGGGGCACCGTAACCGAGTTCGTACTCGCGGCGGAGATACTCGCGCGGGGTCATGGCGTGGTCGTGAAGAACCTCGGCCTCGGGGCGAAAGTAGACCGACAGGCCGAGTTCTCGCGTGAGGCGAAAAGCCAGTTCATCATCATCACGCCCGTAGGTGCGCTGGATGGGTCGAAGCCCCCCCACCGCCCGCACGGCGTCGGCGGGAATGGAGAGATTCAGGAGCCAGGCGTGCCGATACCCCCAATCACGCCGCGGATCATCCGCGGCCCGCATGAGATGATGAAAAAAGACCATCGAAGTCTCACGCAGGAGTTGGGCGAAGAGGGAATCGGGTGATTGAACCCGCCACGGCGAATCACCGGTGATGATCGCTGGAGCGGGGAGTGAATCGTGCGCAGCGAGGTGCGCCGCGATGCAACCGGGCCGTGGGATCACATCGTCGTTGAAGAAAATCAGCAGGCCGCCGGATGCGAGGGCGATAGCGCGGTTCCGAGCCATACACGGCCCGCCCTGCTCACCCTCGGTGATGGTCAGACCATCGGGCCGACCACCGGCCGACCGCCACGCCGCAATGGCGGCTTCGCGCGTCCGCGGCTCGTGCCCGTCGATGGCAACGATGACCTCGTACCCGCCCGGATCGGCGGTCTGGCAGGCGATGGCACGGAGGCAGGCTCGGAGTTTCTCGGCCCGCCGGAATGTGGGAACGATGACGGATGCTCTCACAGGATCAGCATCGGCCCTCTTCGGGCCGATAGTTGATTCCGGCATGTTCCTCCACGCCCCCCACAACACGGATACGCAGCGGGCCGATCGCCGCACCCACCCGCGCCACGCGCTGACCCGCCCGTGCAAGGTGTATCACGATCCCACGGGCCGCTACGCCGCCGGAGAAACCGCGGATCTCTCTCGTGCGGGGGCGCTGATCCGGGTCCAAAGCCCCAGACCGTGGAATCCCGGAGATGAGGTAAAACTGTTTCTCGCCTGGTCTGATCGTTCGGTACTGACATCCCGCGACGCCATCATCGCGCGAGTGGTGCGTGCGGCGACGCTCGACGGGGACCGCCGATACGTGGGAATTGAGTTCGAGACGGTGCTGCCGGAACAGGTCGCGGCCGCGGCGTGACCGGTTGCCGAGTGCCCCGATCCTTACGGCCTCACCGTCAACTCGCAGCGGCGCTCGGCGACCTCACGCCGCAACGCTTCGACGAAGGCCTCGAGGCTCATCGCGCCCAGGTCCTTCTCGATGCCCCGCGCACGCACGGAGACGGTTCCCGATTCGGCGTCGCGCGGGCCCACGATCAGCATGTACGGTACCTTCTCCTCGGCGGCGACCTTCACCTTCGCCTGGATGCGGTCGTCCCCGGCGTCGATCCCCACGCGCAGGCCCGCCCCGCGCAGCACGCCGGCGACCCGTGCGGCGTAGTCGTTGCTTTTCTCGCTGATGGGCAGCACCCGCACCTGCTGGGGGCTGAGCCACGCGGGAAACGCTCCGGCGAAGTGCTCGATGAGCACGCCGACGAACCGCTCGAAACTGCCGAAGGGCGCACGGTGGATGGCCACGGGGCGGTGGGGCTGGTTGTCGGGCCCGATGTACGACAGATCGAAGCGGATGGCCATGTTGTAATCGACCTGCACGGTGCCCAACTGCCATTCGCGCCCGATGACGTCCTTGACCACAAAGTCGATCTTGGGGCCGTAGAAGGCCGCCTCGCCCGGCTCCTGGCTGAACGTCACGCCCAGCGTGGCCGCGGCGTCGATGCAGGCCTGCTCCGCCTTGTCCCAGTTCTCTTTCGTGCCGGTGTACTTCTTGCCGTCGGGGTCGCGCAGGCCGACGCGCACGCGGTACTCCTTCATGCCCAGGGTGGCGAAGATGACCTTGACCAGCGAGAGGCAGCCCTGGATCTCCGCGGGGACCTGCTCGGGGGTGCAGAAGAGGTGAGCATCGTCCTGGGTGAAGCCGCGCACTCGGGTCATGCCGTTGAGCTCGCCCGATTGCTCCCAGCGGTAGACCGTGCCGAACTCGGCCAGGCGCACGGGCAGGTCGCGGTAGGAGTGCGGGGCGCTCTTGAAGATCTTGGCGTGGTGGGGGCAGTTCATGGGCCTGAGCATGAAACCGTCCACGAGGAGGTCGTCGGGCATGACCCGCTCATCGGGGATGATGTTCTTGCCGGTGCGCTCGTTGAGGCCCCGCTGGAGACGCGTGGAGACGGCCTCGAGCCGATGGGTAAGTTCCGCGCACGAGCACCCTTCGCGCGACAGCCGTTCGAGGGCCTCGCGTTCGACGACGGGGGCGAACTGACTTTCCTTGTAGTAGGGAAAGTGGCCGCTCGTCTTGTACAGATCGAGCCGCCCGATGTGCGGGGTGAAGACCTGCTGGTACCCCTGCTTGCGCAGCTCGCCGCCGATGAAATCCATCAGTTCCTGGCGGATGATGGAGCCGTTGGGGGTCCAGAGGATCAGCCCCTGGCCGACGTCCTCATCGATGTGGAAAAGTCTCAGGTGCTTGCCGATCACCCGGTGGTCGCGGGCCTTGGCCTCCTGCAACTGGTGCAGGTGCGCATCGAGTTCGGCCTGTGAGGCGAAGGCGGTGCCGTAGACGCGGGTCAGGCGGTCGGAGTTCTCATCCCCGTGCCAGTACGACGACGCCAGGCTCATCACCCGCGCCGCGCCGACCCGGCCCGTGCCGGGCACGTGCGGGCCGCGGCAGAGATCCTCCCAGTGTTTTCCGGGTTGGCCGGTGGCGTAGAACGTAAGGGCTGCGCCGGGGTTCGCGGGCGCGACATCATTCTGCTTCGCACCCGTGTACACGGAGGATGGCAGCCCCAGCGCGCGCTCGGCGTTGTCGACTTTGTACTTATTCCCCTCGGAACGGAGCTTGGCGAGGCCGTCCGCGGCGGGGACTTCGTACCGGGTCATCGGACGGTTCTCCGCGATGATCTGCGCCATGCGCTGATTGATCGCGTCGAAGTGGTCCGTCGAGAGCGACTTGCCCGCGGGGATCAGCATGTCATAGAAAAACCCCGTGTCGGTAGGCGGGCCGTAGGCGAGGAGCACGTCCTTCCCCAGCACGTCCTGGATCGCCTCCGCCATTATGTGGGCCGCGGTGTGGCGGATGAGGAAGAGACCGTCCTTGTCGGGCTGCTTGTCGCGGGTCTTGTCGGTGATGATGGCGACGGAGGCATCGGCCTCGATCAGCGTCGAAAGGTCGCGCAGTTCGCCGTTGACCTTGCACCCCAGCGCGGCCTGAGCGAGCCGCGGGCCGATGGCCTGCGCGATTTCCAACCCGGTCACGGGATGGTCGAATGACTTGGTGGACTTGTCGGGGAGGGTGATGATGGGCATGGGTGCTGCTCTGAAGGTTGAGAAACAAAGAAGCCCGGCACGGGGCCGGGCTTGAGGAATAACGCACTTCGCGGGGGGGCCGGCGCTTACCCGCTGCGGTCGGTGGTCGTCGTGGTCGTCGTGCCGGTCATGAAGGGAGTTTAGGACAGCTCGGTCCGGGTGGCCAGCCGTCGTTCGTGCCGGGCTTTGACCGAACGCGGGCATGCCCCGCGGCCCTCATATCGTCCCGTCATGGCACTCCCCGACCTTCGTCCGCAGCGGCTCGCACGATCGCGCGAAGACACCCTGGCGCACCTGCGCTCGTTCGAGCTGGACCTGCGGTTCTCCGCGGGCATCTGGTTCTTTTCCCCCGCCGCGAGCCGGTTTCACACGAAGTACACGCGCGACCTCTCGATCATCGAGCGGCTCGAGATCGCGTTGGGCCTGGCCGGGCACGGCCTGGCGGCGCTCGAGGCCCACTACCCCAACGAGATCAACGAAGCGAACGCGCCGATGTGGAAGGCTTTCTGCGCCGCCAGCGGCGTGCGCCTCCTCACCGTGATCCCGCTGCTCTTCTGGGACGAGTCCTTCGAGTTCGGTTCGCTCTCGAATCCCGACCCGGCCATCCGACGGGCGGCGGTGGAGCGGACGATCGGCGCCCTGCGTCTCAACAAGGAACTCGACACCGACTTCGCCATCGTCTGGCCCGGGATCGACGGGTACGAGAATGGGTTCGGTATGGACTTCGCCGCGGCACGCCGTCGCTTCGCCTCCGGCCTGGCCGAGGCGATGGACGCGGTGCCGGGGGTTCGGATCGCCTTCGAACCAAAGCCCTACGAGCCGCGCGGGCACATTCTCTTCGGCACGACCCCCGAGGGCGTGCTGCTGGGGCGCGATGTAGAGGCGATGCTCACCGACCCCGCCAACAAGGCACTGCTGCGCGACGGCCACGCGCTGTGCTGCATGAACCCGGAGGTCGGGCACCTCCTGATGAGTTACGAGGATCCCGCGTACGCCTTCAGTTGGCCGCTCTCCGAAGGCCGCCTGGCGCACACGCATTGGAACAGCCAGCCGCTGGGCAACTACGACCAGGACCTGGGTGTGGGCGTCATCTCGCCCGAACTGGTCGAGGGGATGCTCTACACGATGAAACTCCACGGCTACAAGGGGTACTTCGGCATTGATATCAACCCCGAGCGGGTGCCGGTGGACATCGCGCTGCGCAACTCCTTCGATGCCCTTCGCGCCGCCAGCGACCGCGTGAACGCTCTGGACCACGAGTCCATTCTTCTGGCGCACGAAAAACCCCGCGGGGCGCGGGGCTGGCTCGAAGGCTACTTGACGCGGGCGCGGGCGAGATCGCCGGAAAAGCTGGGCCCGTGGCCGAGGCTGGCGGAGTAACGCCGGGGGGTTATTTCCCGGCCAGCGCTCTCTGCACTTCCTCGCTCAGTTTGTCGCCGCGGAGACCGACGCCGATGATCTTGCCCGTCGTGCCGTCGACCAGGTAGGTCGCCGGGATGCTGTCGATGCGGTACTTCTTGGCGATGGCGGCCTTCCAGAACTTCCCGTCGTAGATCTGCGGCCAGGGCATGTTCTTCTCCTTGGCCATCTTCGTGATCTTCTCGGCGGAGTCGGGCTGGTCGAGGCTCACGCCCAGGACCTCGAACCCCTTGGCGTGGAACTTGTCGTACGCCTCGACAACGTGGGGAATCTCGCGGATGCAGGGGCCGCACCAGGTGGCCCAGAAGTCGAGCAGGACGACCTTGCCCTTGTAGTCGCCCGGGAAGTTGACGGTCTTGCCGTCCATGGTCGTCGCGGTGAAGGGGGTGATGACGCTGCCGACCACGTGCACCGGCACCGGCTCGACGGTCTTGCTGCTCTTGACAACCCGGAGTGACTCGCCGCTGGCCTTGACATCGGCCAGTTCGTACGTCGTGCCGCCGACGTTGAAGGCCTTGGCCACATCGAACGATTCACTCTTGCGGTCGTACTGCCCGTCACCGTTGATGTCGAGGAAGAGGAACGCGCCGCTGAAGAACTCGTCATCATCGGCCGAAACTCCCTCGGGCGGCTTGGCGCCCCGGTAGTCGCCGGTCAGGTTCTCATCCACCAGCAGCGCGTCATAGGACTTGCCGCCCAGCGTGACCGAACCGGCGCGGCCGAAATCGCGGTACGCGAAGATGCTCTTGGCGAACTGGGCGCGGCGGGAATCATTCTTATCAAACCTGTACATCGCCACGCGGGCCGGGAAGGACTGACCCTCGGTGCCCAACTCGACCACCGCCGCGCCGGTATACATCGTCAGTACTTTGTCGCCCGCCTGGGAGGGCTTGCCGGTCCACTCGGCGGCGGGATCATCGGTCAGATCGCCGTTGGAGTTCGTGTCAACCCACAGCCGCGCCGGCTTGCCTTCCGGCTCGTCGATGATGATGGCGACGGTGTCCTCCCCGGCCTTGAACGGCATCTTGCCGAACATCGGGAACTCCAACCCTTCTGGAACCTTCTCGATGAAGTCGGGCCTCACGTTGGTCAGGTCGATTTTGATCGGGCGGTAACCCTGGACCTTCTCGCTGACCCCGCTGGGCATGGGCCGAAGGTTGACGGTCTCATCCAAACCAACAAACGCGGACAGCGCACAAGCGAAGATGCACGGAGAAAGCATGAAGAACTCCTAAAAGGTTGGGGGATGGTAGGGGCGTGAAGAAGCCCGGGTTGTCCGCTGATGAACCGCTCATAGGCGTCTGCCTCGGACATCTTCCGATGCTCGCTCAACCGACGCGTTCGATCTTCTGCTCGCGGGCCATCAGGTTGCCGATTGCTTCAATCGGGTCCATTCCCTCGAAGAGAACCGCATGGACGGCCGCGGTGATGGGCATCTCGACACGGTACTTCTTGGCCAGGGCCATCACGCTCTTGGCCGTCGCCACACCCTCGACGACATAAGGAGACTGCGCGAGGTATTCATCGAGCCGCTGACCGCGACCCAGGGCCTCACCGCAGGAGCGATTACGCCCCTCGGGTGAGAAACACGTGGTGGCCAGGTCGCCCACCCCCGCGATGCCGAAAAACGTATCGTGCGATGCACCCATCGCAAGGCCGAGCCGGGCGATCTCGGCCAGGCCCCGCGCCAGCAGCGCGCTCTTGGCGTTGTTGCCCGCCTGCAGCCCGTCCACAATGCCCGCGGCGATGGCGATCACGTTTTTGACCGCCCCGGCCAGTTCCACCCCCATCAGGTCCGTGTTCGAGTAGACGCGCATCCATGAGTTTCCGATCAGCCGCTGCACATCGTGGCAGAGGGTGGAATCATCGCTGGCCGCGATCATCGCCGCGGGCAGGCACCTCGCCAGTTCCGCCGCGATGGTGGGGCCGGAGAGGCACCCGATGCGGCGGGGTTTGCCGTCGGGATCATCGCGTCCCTGCTCGCGCAGGACCTCGGCGATGATCTGTGTCGGCCGCATGAGCGTGGTCGTCTCGATTCCCTTGGCCACCGAGACGATGCTCGCGCCCGGATGTACGTAGGGCGCGAGGCGGTGCCAGGTGTCGCGCGTATATTGCACGGGGATGGCGGAGAAAATCACCGATGCGCCGTCGAGGGCGGGGGCGTCCTTGAGCATCACGTGAACATCATCGGGCAGGATGAACCCCGGCAGGCGGGGGCTGCGGCGGGTCTGGGCGATTCGGCCTGCCTCTTCGGGGCTGTGCCCCCACATGCGCACCCGTACAGGCCGCGCGGGGCCTTGACCACCATCTCCCTCGGCGGCACGGGTGGAATCGGGCGAAGCCAGAATGCCCGCCAGGACCAGACCCATCTGACCCACACCCAGCACGGTGACGATGGGGCGGCCTTCGAGGTGTTCGCGGTGAAGTGCCATACGCGGCGACAGGGTACACGCCGCGCGGACCCCGGGAACAGACGTACCGCCGGTCTATGATGACACATGAGCACAACCCGATCCGTCGCCTTCGCCGCAGCGGCTCTGTGGTCAGCCTTCGCGCAGGCTCAACTAACATTCCTTATTGCCGACCGTGATGCCGACGCGCTCTGGCGCGTGACGGACGTGAACGAGGACGGGATCTTCCAGAACCCGGAAGAGGTTTTCTTGTGGTACGACGGGACCAACGCCGCGGGAACACGAGGGATCGACAACATCAACACCATGGCGGCGCGGACCGACGGCCTGGTCATCGGCGCGGACCAGGTGCAGCAGGACGTCTTCCTGTGGCGCGACATCAACGGAGACGGCGACGCGATGGACGACGGGGAGAGCGTCGAAGCGGCCAGGTCGCCCAACCCGTCGGGCATCGCCATCGCCTTCGGCACCGGGGCGGCGTTTCTCGCCAACGGCCAGGCGCTGGTCGTCAACGCGGGGAACGCCAACGGCGCGGACGCCATCTACCGCCTGGTGGACCTGGACTCGGACGGTCGCTTCATGAGCGCTGGCGAGATCAACCCGTACGGCACCACCGGGCCGTTCGGTGCCGTGCCCAACGGCCCCTTCTCCCCGCAGGAGATCTGGCTCGCGTCCCCCAATCTGATCGGCGTACAAACCGGGTTTCTCCGGAACTCAAGCAGCCAGACCGGGAACAACCTGCACGGCATCTTCATCTTCGCCGACTCCAACAACAACGGGAACATCAACGACGCGGGCGAGTTCGCGCCGTGGTTCGGGGTGGCGAACCAGTCGGGCATCACCCCCAGCGCCGGGATCGCCCTCGAGCCCGACCGCGCCCGCCCCGGGGCGCTCTACACGCACCAGATCGCCACGGGCGCGGTGGACCAGATCATCCGTGCCATCGACCTCAACAACGACGGCGATGCCAACGACCCCGGCGAGGCGGCGTTCATCTACACCAACGCCGAGTCGGGTTTCACCCTAGTGGACATGGTCTCGCTGGAGAACGGTGATCTCTACATCACCGACAACTCGGGCAAGCGCATCATCCGGCTGCGGGACGAGAACGGCGACGGCGATTTCAACGACACCGGCGAGAGTGTCACGGTCTTCTCCGGCGGCTCGCTGGTCACCGAGATCCGGCAGATGATCCGCATCGAGCCGCCCATCCCCTGCCCGGCGGACTTCAACGCCGATGGCGGAGTCGATGGCGCGGATGTCGAGGCCTTCTTCGAGGCCTGGTCCGGGGGCGACGCGTCGGGCGATGTGAACCGCGATGGCGGCGTCGACGGGGCCGATGTCGAGTACTTCTTCGCCCGCTGGGAGGCGGGCGGCTGCGCCTAACCACACCCACCCTCGTCCGTTACGTCATCCAACGCCCACCGTCCACGCGGACGATCTGTCCGGTGGTGTAATGCGCATCGAGCGCGAGCCATCGCACGGCCTCCGCCGCTTCTTCGGGCGTGCCCGCGCGATCCAACGGCACGCGCCGGAGATACTTGGACTGGGCCGCCTCATCGGACTCGGGGCCGTTCTCGGGCCACGCGACCACCCCGGGGGCCACACCGTTGACCCGCACCGCCGGCGCAAGATCGCGCGCCAGGCTGATCACCATCTCCGTCATGGCCGCCTTGCTCATCGCGTACGCGGCGAAGTTCCGGCGCGGCCGCCCCATCGCGTGGATGTCGAGCAGCGCCACGATGCTCCCCCCGCCCGGCCTGTCGCTCCGCGCCAGGAGCGGGGCGAGCCGCGCCGACAGGATCAGCGGTGCCAACGCGTTCACACGGAACTGCCGCAGCGCCTCCTCGGCGGAGAGTTCATCCAGCGGGGTGGGCGAATAGACGCCGGCGTTGTGCACCACCACGTCGAGGCGGGGCAAACCATCCAACAGAAAACCGGCGAACAGGTCCACCGCGCCGGCGTCGAGCATGTCTACTCGGTGCGCGGAGGCGCCGCGACCGGACGAAGCGATCTGGGTTGCAGTGTCACGGGCATCCGCCTCGCTGGAGTGATATGTGAGGACCACATCGCAACCGGCCCTCGCAAGAGCGAGGGCGACGGCACGCCCGACACGCCTCGCCCCGCCCGTGACCAGTGCGATGGGGCGCTCGCCCGACATCATCCGCTGACCGGACTCGGCGGCGACCGCCGCGACTTCGAGGCGTGACGGGTTGGGTGTGCTCGCACGTCGGCCCGCCTCTTCCCATGGGTCGGGGCCTCTGCCGCTGGGCAGGCTCGGTGGCGGGACGGGGCGTTGCCGGCGCTTCCAACGCGCGAGCGTGCTCGCCAGCAGGCCGACAATCACCAGCAGCCCCATCACGATGATCGTCAGCAGAAGCACCGTCAGGTTGTGAACGACGATCGCGTCGGCTTTGGTGATGGCGGCCTGTGCGTTCGTGTGCATCTGGCCCAGTGTACCGGCGCCGATGGGGTTACGCTTGCTCCATGCGTTACCGCACCTTACCCCGAACGGACATCTCCATCTCCGAGATCGGCTTCGGCTGCTGGACGATGGGCGGCCCCAACTGGTCCTCCGCCAACGGGCAGGCGATCGGCTGGGCCGATGTGAACGAAGACGAGGTCCGCGCGGGTGTCAAGGCCGGCCTCGATGCCGGCGTCAACCACTGGGACAACGCCGACATCTACGGCAACGGCCGCGCCGAGCGACTGCTCGCTGCCTGCTTCCGTGCCCTGGGCGTGAAGCCAAGCTCACAGGTCATCGCCACGAAAGTCGGCCATTTCCGCGGCACCGCCCCCTGGGCCTACGAACCCCGCCACATCCGCAACCAGTGCGAGCAGTCGCTGCGCAACCTGGGGGTCGAGGCGATCGACATCTATTACTTCCATCACGGCACGTTTGTCGGCCCGGGCTACGGGGGCGCGCTCCACGACTATCTGCACGAAGCGGCCGCGACCATGCACGCCCTGGTCAAGGAGGGGAAGGTGAGGGCCATCGGTCAGTCGGCGTACACCGACGACGACTTTGAGCGCGCTGTGCCCGTGCTGCGGCCCCATGTCCTGCAGAACAAGGCCAACCTCCGCTACGACGACTTCATCCGCCCCGGGTCGCGATGCCAGGCACTCATGGAGAAACACCAGTGCGGCTTCGTGGGCTTCGGGCCGCTGGACCAGGGCATTCTGCTCGACAAGTTCGACCCGGCCCGCCCGCCCACGTTCGCCGAAGGGGATTACCGCGGCGGTCGAAAGGATTTCAACCCCGCCACGCTCACCGGCGTGCGCGAAAAACTCGCCACGGCACGGGCGAAGTTCGGCGCACCCGCGGCGGCGGGAACGCTCGAGGATGTCGCCTCGCTGTCGTCGATGGCCTCGCGCTGGGTCCTCGCGCACCCCAACGTGCTGTCGGCCATCCCGGGCTTCCGCAACGAGCGCCAGGCCCGGGCGAATGTTCGTGCCGCGGCCGATCCGCCGATGAGCGCGGAAGAGGTGGAGTGGCTTCGCGGTGTGTTCAGGAGTTGAAACCGACAGGAGAGCGCCATCCCCGTGCCGCCCGGCTCCACACCGTTGTGAATCTCATATGATTCAGCCTTGATGCTCTGGCAACCCTCCCTCCCCGAGAAGTACCTGTCGATGGAGCCCGCCGACCTCGCCGCGGCGATCGGGGAGCGACGCGCCCGGCTCGGCGACCAGCTCGTCATTCTGGGACACCACTACCAGACCGATGAGGTCATCCGCCACGCCGATATCACGGGCGATTCATTGAAACTCTCGCAGGCCGCGGCGACCCTCGCCCGTTCACGCGGGCCCAAGAACCCCGTCCGGTGGATCATCTTCTGCGGCGTTCATTTTATGGCTGAAACGGCCGACATGCTCACGCCCGATGAGGTCGCCGTGATCCTGCCTGACCTCTCCGCGGGCTGCTCGATGGCCGACATGGCCGCGTACGACGACACCGTGCAGGCGTGGGATGCGCTCCACGCCGCTCTGGCCTCGCAAGGGTGGACGGGACGCCTCATCCCCATCACCTACGTGAACTCCACCGCGGCCATCAAAGCCTTCGTCGGTCGCAACGGCGGTGCCTGCTGCACCAGCGGCAACGCGAAGCAGGTCTTCGCGTGGGCGCGGGCGCAGGGGCCGCGCGACAAGATCAAGATTCTGTTTCTCCCGGACCAGCACCTGGGACGCAACACCGCCGCCGCGGCGGGGATCGATGTCAGCACCAACACCTGTATCTACGACCCTCGCCACGCGCGTCAAGGTGAAGCTCTCGGCGGAGCAACACCCGAGCAGCTCCTGCGTAGTGAAGTCATCCTGTGGGCAGGACATTGTTCGGTTCACAAACTCTTCCGACCCGAGCATTGCGATCAGGTCCGAACAAAGGATCTATCCGACAATACCCGAACAACCATCCTGGTCCATCCTGAATGCTGCAAAGAGGTTGTCGATCGGGCCGACATGACGGGTTCCACCGAGTTCATCATCCAAGCGATCAACGACGCGAAGCCCGGAAGCACTTGGGCGGTAGGTACGGAAGTCCACCTGGTCGCTCGGCTGGCGAAGGCGGCTGCGGCGCGTGGCGTGGCGGTGCGCATCCTGAGCGACTGCCAATGCCTCTGCACCACGATGTACCGCATCGATGAGCCGCACCTGCTGTGGGTCTTGGACCACCTGGCGGCGAGTCCAGCCAAGGTGGTCAACCGCATCCAGGTTCACCCCACGGTGCGCGCTGACGCGCTCGCGGCCCTCGATCGGATGCTCTCCCTCGCGGCTTCAACCGCGGCCCCGATCGATTAGTGTGCGCCGCCGCGAACTCGATGCGGGCTTGCGGCGTCAGATGGTGGAACGAATGTTGACCCCGTCGAGACATCGTTCTCGGCGGGTGTTCGGAGGAGGTACAGGAATGACCGGAAACACGCTGATTCGCACGTTGAATGCCGCCGCGCTCCTGCCCGCGCTGTGCGGGCTTGCGCCCATGGCCGCTGCGCAGGCGAGCACAGACACACCGGCTGCGCTCGTCGCCGCGGCCGAAGACATCGCCTTCGCCAACCGCCTTTCCAAGGCCTTCAAGAGCGTGGCCAGCACCGCCGAACCCGCCGTGGTTCACATCACCGCGATGAACACGGTGCAGCCTGTTTCTTACGATTTCTTCATGCGGCCAGTCCGTCGCGGCCCGGCCCGGCTCCAGGCCACGGGTCTTGGTTCGGGCGTCATCGTCACCGCCGATGGCTACATCGTGACGAACAACCACGTCATCCGCGGGGCCGAGGCCCTGAAGGTCAAACTCCGCAACGGCGACGAGTACGATGCCAAACTAATCGGACGCGACGACGCCACGGACCTGGCCGTGATCCAACTTCTCCCGAAGAACGGGACCAGCCCGATCCTCTCCCCCTGCCGATTCGCCGACTCCGAATCGCTCGAAGTGGGCGAATGGGTCGTCGCCATCGGCAGCCCGTTCGGCCTCTCGAACACCGTGACCGCGGGCATCGTCTCGGCCAAGGGCCGCAGCGTCACGCCCCGCGAGACGGGCCGCGTGCAGGAGGACTTCATCCAGACCGATGCCGCCATCAACCCCGGCAACAGCGGCGGCCCGCTCCTCAACCTGCGGGGCGAGATCGTCGGCATCAACTCCGCCATCGCCAGCCGCACCGGCGGCTACGACGGCATCGGGTTCGCCATCCCCGCCAACACCGCCAAGGCGGTGATGGAGAACATCATCGCCAACGGGCGCGTGGTCCGCGGGTTCCTGGGTGCGCAACTCCAGGATGCGCCGACCAAGGATCTGGACGGGCGTCCCTCCGGAGTCCTGGTCGCGGGACTGGTGCCCGAAGGCCCCGCCGAACGAGCCGGCCTCCGCGAGGGGGACATCATCCTCCGATTCAAGGGCGCCGCCGTCAACGAGAGCCGGCTGCGCAACGCCATCGGCATCACGCCCCCGGGCACCGCCACCGATGTCGAAGTGCTCCGCGACGGCAAGGTCTCCACGATCCGAGTCACCCTCGGCGATCAGAGCATCGTCCTCATGAGCGGCGAGGTACCTTCCATGGGGATGAGAGTCCAGCCCGTGACGCGCGATGTGCTGCGGACGATGGGACTGCGCGGCACGGTCAAGGGCGTCGTCGTGACCGAAGTCGAGAACGAGGGTCGCGCCGCCAGGGCCGAGTTCCAGGTCGGCGACATCATCGCCGGCATCGACGGCGTGGACATCAACTCCACGCAGGACTTCGCCGAAGCCGTTGCTCGCATCGACTTTTCCCGCGGGGCGAGGTTCCTCATCACCCGGGGTGTTGATCGCGGGTACATCGACGTACGGGATTGATCCGATTCTTCACAGACGCCGAGGCCGTAACGGGGCGCGGCGTCCGTGCCGGCTCACAGGCTTCACAAGACCGCCCGCGCACTCTCACGCTCAGCACCCGCCCTCCCACCTGGCAAAGAAGAACTCGACATCGCCCCCGTCCACGCCGCCGTCCTCGTTGACATCCGCGCCCGATTCCCCCGCCTCCCACACAGAGAAGAACGCCTCGACATCGGACCCGTCCACGCCGCCGTCGCAGTTGTAATCGCCAACGCAGATCGTGAGGTCCGCCTCCGCCGGGGGCGTCGATCCGCAAGCGTTTGAGACCGTCACCGCTACCACGCCCGCGTTCGATCCGACCAGGCTGGTGATCGTCAACACCTGGGTGGTTGCCCCTGACACAACGGCCCCGCTCGGCAGCGGCCCATCACTCAGAACGTCCCCGTTCAGCGTCCAGACATAGGAGAAAGGCGCCGTGCCCGCGGCGGTCACCGTAAACACCGCCTCCGAACCACCGCACGCCTGCAGGTCCGCGGGGCCTGCTTCGATCGAAGGACACGTCACGGTTTGTACATACTCGTACGCGCCCATGTCCACGATCGGGGCCGTGCCCGCGCCTGTGTCGGCGGTGCCCGGATCGTCGGAAAAGCGGGACTCACCTGCCAGGTCGGTGGAGAGGCCGGCGGGCACCGCCGCGTTATTGCCCGCATCGATGCTCGGCGAGCCGCTCACCAATGTAAAGACCCCACCCACCGCATCCGTAAAGAGCGGGTCCGCGTCGATGTTGCCCGTGCCGGGATACCCGCCGCTCACGTTGGAGTAGGTCGTTGGGATCGTGCCTGCGCAGCCGATGAGTCCGATGTCGGCCAGCGTCGTGTTGCCTCGGATGATGCTGTTGGCGATCGACGAGACCGGCCCCAGGTCGCAGCGGCCCAGGATCACGCCCCCGCCCGCGTTTTGCACGATCGTCGTGTTGATGATCGAGGTGGCCGTGCCCGCGCCGTCGGCGTACAAACCGCCGCCCCGCTCCCCCGCCGAGTTGTTCGCGAGCAGCATGTTGGAGAACTGTCCCACGCTCGAAGGCCCCTCGAAGAAGATACCTCCACCACGCGTCACCGCCGTGTTCCCGATGCCGCGGAAGTTGGTGACGGCGAGGTTGGTGGACTTCGCCCACAGGCCGCCGCCCCGGCGTGCCGAACCGCCTGTCATGCTCACATCGGTGATCGTGTTGATGCCGCCCCGGTCGAGGAACATCGCCCCTCCGCGGGCCGATGAGTCGCTCGTGCTCGTGGTCGTCGCGTCGCAGTTGATGAAGGTCAGGTCCGAAAGCGCGGCGGTCGAGCCGGCCCCGCCGCCCACAATCCTCAGCCCCCCGCCGATCCGGGCACCGCAGTTGGTGAACGTGGTTCGTCGCACGATGACGTTGGTGGTTTCGAGGTTCGCACCGCCCGCTTCGCCCCACGAATCGGAAGTCGTCGGGATCGCGCGGCAGTTGATGAAGGTAGAGTCCTCGAGGCGCGTGGTCCCGCCCGAGATGCCGAGGAACCCGCCCGCGTTCTTCGCGGCGCAATCACGGAACGTCAGCCGCCGCGCGGTCCCGTTGATCGCATCGAGCCGCAGCCCCCCGACATCACCGCCCGATTGATTGGCGTCCACCGCCGCCACGCAGCGGTTGAAGTCACCTTCCTCGATCGAGACGGTGTGACCGCCGACCCGCAGCCCGGCCCAGTTCTTGGCGTTGCAATCTTCGACCAGGAGATTGCGGATGATCGATGTACCTCCCGCCGAAGCGCCGCAGTTGATCTCGCCCCCGCCGTAGTCGCCGCCCGTGTTGTTCGCCAGTATCGCGTCGCAGTTGCGGAGCGTGAGCCCGTCGATGTCCACCGTCGCCGTGGCGGTCCCGGCCACCAGACGGACGCCCCCGTGGAGCCGCCCCGAACAGTTCTCCGCCAGCATGTTCCGCACGATGATCGTCGCGCCCGTCGCGTTGATCGCGCCGTAATCTCCTCCCTGGTTGCTGGCGTTGGGCACCGCCGCCAGATTCCGGAACGTCGTGTTCTCAAGCCGGATCGTGCAGTTGGCCGCCCCCGGCCAGATGACCCCGCCCCCGCTCCGAGAGGTCGCGTCACGCAGCGTGCAGCCCCGCAGCGTCAGGCCGTCAAGATTCGCCTCTCCCCAGATGTGCGAACCGGCGGTAGGGGCGTGGTTCTCCGCGAAGGTGCTCGTTTCGATGGTCAGGTTCACGCGCCCCGTCGCGCCGATGGCACCTCCTTCGAGCCATTGCGTGCCCGTCACACTGTTGCCCGTGAAGGTGCAGTTGGTGATCGTCGAGGCGCGCAGTGTCGAGGACAGACTCTCGAACCAAAGCGCGCCGCCCCGGTTGTTCACCGCCGTGTTGCCCGTGAACGTGCAATCGACGAAGACGGCGGGGCTGCGCCGCACCCGCACCGCGCCACCCTCGTTCCCCGGAATGGCTCCCGAGTTGGCCGTGTTCCCCTCGAACCGGCATCGCACGAACCGGGCGACCTGCGTCCCCGAACTGGTCCGTACCGCGCCGCTGCCCCCGCTGAGTATGAATGATCCGCTCTGGGCACCCAGGGCCTGGTTCCCGGCAAAGACCGAGTCCGTCACCGTCAACCGCGTGGAGTTGTCGATCGCGCCCGCGACACCGGCTGTGTTGTTGCGGAATGTGCAGCCCTCGATCACGAGGCCATCCGGACCGGGCGCGGCCCCCGTGAACGCCGCCGCGATGGCCCCGGCCGTTGAGTTCGTCGCCGCGTTGGCCTCGAAGAGCGATCCTCGCACCTCCAGAACGCCGCCGGCGTTGTAGGAAATACCGGCACCGCCCGCCCGATTGTTACGGAACGTCGCGTCCGCGACACGCAAGTCCGCCGCGTTTCCCGTGCCGATCACACGGATCGCCCCGCCGCTGCCGCCAGTGAGCGAGTTGTTCTCAAAAACCGTTCCGGTGATCGTCAGCGAAGCAGCACCGCGCAAGGCCGCCCCGCCCCCGCCGCCGAATGTATCCGCCACACCCGTCGCTGTCGTCGCCGCACTATTGCCGCTGAATCTTCCACCCAACACCGTCACCACCGCCGCGCCGGAAACACCCATCCCGCCGCCCCCGATCTCGCGGCTGAGATTGTTCTCAAAGATGCACGCGCGGAGCAGCGCTGTACCGTCCGTGATCGATACGGCTCCCCCCAGACCACTCCCGACCACTGTTGCCTGGGCCTGATTGCCTGAGAACGTACATCCCTCTGCCGTCAGTGTGCACGATACCGCGGACAAGGCCGCTCCGTCACCATCACCCGTCGAGTTCTGATCAAAGACACAGTCAACGATCACCAACCCCGATCCTTCGGCACGAACACCAGCGCCCGAGCCTGTTCCCAGCGATCCGCCAGAGAACGCAAGCCCCTCCAGGCGTGCGTTGACTGAGTTCCGTATCACCATGATGGGCCCGTCCACTACTGGTGACAACAGTGTCGAAACTGCACCCCCGATACCGATCACCTGCACGGACTTCCCGAGCAGGTCGATGTTCTCCGAGTAGTTGCCAGGAGAGACCAAGATCCTGTCCCCATCCTCGGCCGCCGCGACCGCGGCCTGAATCGACGGTTGATCTGCCGGAACCGCGATATCCGCCGCGTAAGCAACGAGGCTGAAACAGCACAACACGCAACAAACAGAGTATCCAACGGACGCTGTATTTTTGTTAGTATTAAGCACGGTAAACTCACGGATTCCATACTTCATGGCGGACACTAATCCAGAATAATCGGTCCGCACCATACGTGTCAAGACAAATGTGCAAACATTTTGTAGGATACTATTTCAAACCATGGTAAAGCAAGTATAGTGTCAAATCATCATGTCTTCAGCCGCATCCGTCATACACACACCTGATCCGGGTCAAAGACCTCTCGAGGCAGATGGCCCCCGGGTATTGCACGAGTTGCGCCGGGCCGTGTCCGATGTGATTTCCTCGCTGCCCGCGAGAGTGTCTCGCGCCACCGAGTTGGCGGATGCCCTTCGACTGGACCGCTCGTTGGGATGGAAAATGTGGAAAGTCGCCTATGGAACGGACCCGCTCCCGGCGGCGAAGCACATCCCCGGGCGCGTCGGCGCCGCCACGTTCATGAGCGCAGCGCGCGAAGCGGGGGCATCACCCGGCTCGCTCGAATCAGTCGCCGCGGCCTTTCTCGGGTTCGAGCGTCTGACGCGCACTCACGCGGGCGACCGTGCTCACGCGGAGATACTTCTCGGCGGCTTCACGGGCGAGGGACGGCGAAGGCTGGAAGTCGGTCTGCGACGCGACGCCTACCGAGCCAACAGCCATTTCCTCGGCGTGGCCGTTCGTTCATCGTACCAACTGAACCTTCTCTATCCCGGCGAATCTGACGAGATGAACCGGGTGATCCTGATCCGCGGGCACTTCGGGCTGCGACGGACCCGCGCGAATGTCGCCTGTGTGCTGGGCCGAAGCACGCTCGTTCAGGAGGGCGGAGAACACAGCGATTACCGGCGCGACCCCATCGACAACGATCTCCCGCCGGGTTCCGCGCCGCTGATTCGCCAGTTCTGTTCCGCGCCGACGCCCCCGGTCTCGCGTCGGGTCATCAACCACCACACCTTCGAGGACGCGTTGGCCCCGGGGCCGCTGGGCGAGAGCGGCGCGGTGGATGTCGTCACCGGTGAGCGTGTCTGGCGGATCCCCAGGGATGCAGTCGACCGGGACGCCGTCACCATGGCGTTGCACATGCCCTGCGAGCGGGCCTGCTTCGACATCATTCTCCACGAGAACCTGTCCCGTGGCAAGACGCCGAACTTCCGGCTCTTTACGACCGTTCATACCGACAAGCCATTCACAGCGCCCGATGATCGCTACCTCATCCCCGTGCCCGAAACACCGGAGTATTGCGGCGAGGGCCGCTCGATCACGTCCGCGGCGGAGGCTCCCGATCATGCCGGACTCATCCGGTGTGCGTTCGAAGCCGCGGGCGTTGATCCCGCCGGCTATCGCTGCTTCCGGCTGCGGCTGAGGATGCCCCCGATCCCTTCCCGCCTGGCGGCGTGGTACACGCTCCCCGCCATCAACCCGTGAGCCGCCCGGCCAACCTCACCGCCAGCGCAACTCGCGCAGTCGCTGTCATCCCGCCGCGGAGTTGCTCCGGCGTCCACCCCCACACCGCCTGCCGCGGCGTGGGATCATCGGCGTGCCGCGGGATGACGTGCCAATGCACGTGGGCTACCTGGTTGCCGAGGCACTCGTAGTTGATCCGCACCGGCCCGCCCCCCGCACCGCCGCCGGGGAATGCCGCGCGGACCGCGGCGGCGACCCGTGCAACATCATCGAACAGACGCGCCTGCCGGTCCCGGGGCCATTCTGCAAGGTGCTCGACGTGGTCCTTGGCGATGAGCACGCACCACCCGGGGCACCCCTGATTCTCGCCCAGCAGCACCACCGACTCGCCGAGTTCGGCGAGATAGTGCGGGTTGGCCTTCGCCGAGGTCAGTGTCTGGCAGAGGGGGCAGGACATGATCACAGGGGTGGCCCGATGCTCCGCATCGGTGCCGGCAAATGCGTTGAGCATGCTGTTGAACCCTCGAATCTGCAGCAGAGTTCAAACTCCCGGCGTGCCGATGCCCGAGAGAGAACCCGGACAACGGTTGCGTCTATCGCACGAACCGACGGGGACCGTAGGGCCACACTCGGGCGACCCGGCGACCGCATCACTCCCCGATCGTGCTCTTGAGGAAGGCGCTCATCTTCTTCGCGAACAGCAACCGGTTGTCGAGTTTCTGGAAGCCGTGGCCCTCGTCATGGGCGTAGAACTGCACAGGCTCGATGCCCTTTTTCATCAGTCCCGCGGCCAGCTGCATCGCCTCGCCCACGGGCACGCGGGGGTCGTTGAGGCCGTGGGCGATGTACATGGGCACGTTGATCTTGTCGAGCTTGTGGATGGGCGAGACGCTGGCGAGGAACTCCGGATCGGTGAGGGGGCCGTACTCCACCTCGCGCAGTTTCCGGCGGTAGCCGCTGGTCTGTTCCAGGAAGGTCTTCATGTTGACGATGCCCACCACGTTGATCCCCGCGCCGAAGAGCCGCTCCTTCTGCTTGCCCTCATCGACGCGCAACTGGTCCTCGACCAGGCAGGCCACCGACATGAAACCGCCGTAGCTGCCGCCGTAGGTCGCGATCTTGCCGGGCCTGGCGTAGCCGTTCTGCACCAGCCACGCGGCGGCGTCCACGCCGTCCCTGACGCTGTCCCAGCGCTTCTTGTAGTCGTCCATCATGAGGAAGGCTCGGCCATAGCCCGAACTGCCCCGCACGTTGGGCAGCATGACGCCGAAGCCCTCGCTGACGAGGTACTGCGTGTACGCGGAGAAGACCGGGCGGCTCTGCCCCTCGGGCCCGCCGTGATAGTTGACGACGAAGGGGATCGGCGTGCCCTTCTTGTAGTCCGCGGGCAGGTACAGGAACGCGGGGATCTCCGTCCCGTCGAAGGCCTTGTACTTCACGAGTTGAGGAAGCGCCATCGAGGCCAGGTCGATCCCCTGCGTGTCGGAGAAGGTCAGTTGACGGGCCTTCTTGCCCGCGTCCGTCGCCGTGTGCTTGAAGGGCACCGTCCACGAATAGGCCACGCCCGGAGAGCGGGCGTTGTTGAGCGTCCAGGTGATGCGGTTGCCGCGGAAGTCGCCGGGCGACACCACGCCCTTCTCCATCTCGGGCATCGCCGCCGCGGAGAAATCGCTGACCCAGAACATGCGGGGCACGCCGTAGCCGTCCTCGTTGGTGACCGTGGCCAGGAGGGTCCGCTCCCGGTTCATGCCCACCCCGTCGAGCTCAAAGGCCTCGAGCTCGCTCAGCGGCTTGGTGATCTGCCCGGTCTTGAGGTCCTTCAGGAAGAGTTTGCGCAGGCCGCCTTCGATGTCGCTCGTATAGAGGACCGCCGTCTCGCCCGGCATATACCCCACTGCCTCCACCGAAACGGTGGTCGAGTCCGGCCCCAGCACGGTCAGGTCCGTCAGCGCCCCGGTCTTGGTGTCGAGTTCAAAGATCGACGAATCGCTCGCGGAACGGTACTGACTCACGATGAGGCGCGTGGTGTCGGCGGTGATGTCCGCCGCGGACCAGGAACCTTCTTTGCCGAGGAGTTTGGTCGTCTTCCCCTTGCCGTCCGCCGTGAAGTCGTAGCGGTAGACGTAGAAATCGTTGGGGCTGGCGTCGTTGGCCGTGTAGATAAAGCCGCTGAAATCCGGCAGCCACTTATTGACCGCGTGCTGCACCTTTGAGTTCTTCAAGAGGTCGGTGATCTGCCGTGTTGTGGTGTCGAGGAGGGCGATCTGCGTGTTCTCATTGCCGCCCGCGGCGTACGCGAGCAGGATCCTGGTCCCGTCATCGGACATCGAGAAACCGGACAACCCATCGGGGTAGTTGGTGAGCTTCGTTCCCTTGTGATCCGGGGTGATCACATCGCCCTTGACGGCGTACAACTGCCAGACGCCGTCGGGGAAATCGCGGAAGTACATCGTGCCATCGGGGGCGGTCTGCGGGGCGCCCGGGGTGCGGATCTTCACGAACCGCTCGATCCCGGGGCCTTTTTCCGCGATCGGCGCGGACTGGGCGTTGGCACATGGGGCGTAGCCGATCGGGCACGCGAGCGAAAACAACAGGACGGCGACAGCAGATACGCGCATGATGAACTCCAAAGAAGGGTGCCGATAGTATGAGAGACTCCGGGCGTGGGATTCCGTCCCCGCACCCGGTCGCGGAGAACTTCCGGTCAGCCTCGGGCCGCGGGGAGATCTGATCCTCGGTGCTACTACGCTCTCGCGCGGTTCTCACGATGACAACGTGACGATCCCAACACCGCCCGGTCTCGCTGGTTCATCTTCAACCGTCGCCGTTCACACCACCCCGCAGACTGTGATGCCCCTGCAACCCCAACCGAACCTGCCCATACTCACTTCACCGATCCTGCTCCTGGGCGGCGGCGGTCATGCGCTGGTCGTGGCCGAGGCCGCGGCCCTCGCGGGGGCGACCATCGCCGGGTTCTTCGATGATGATGCGGGGGCGCTCCTGGCGAGGCTGGGAGTCTGCACCCGGCTTGGTTCGCTCGCTGACGTTGCAGGCATGACCGGGCCTCGGATCCTGTGCATCGGGGATGTCGGGGCACGCCGGCGGCTGGCGGCAAGGCTGGACCTTTCAAACGCGGCGACCGTGATCCACCCGAGGGCGTTCGTGTCGCCCAGCGCGATCGTCGGCGGGGGTGTCTTCATCGGGCCGGGCGCTGTGATCCACGCGAAAGCCCGCATCGGGGACCACGCGATCGTGAACAGCGGCGCGATCATCGAGCACGAGTGTGTGATCGGGTCCAACACGCACATCGCCCCCGGGTCGGTGCTGGGGGGCAACGTCTCGGTCGGGCCGGGCACGCTGGTGGGGCTGGGGGCCAGCGTCCTGCCGGGCACCACCATCGGGAGCGGAGCGACCATCGGCGCGGGGGCCGTGGTGGTGCGCGATGTCGGCGATAACGCGACGGTCAAAGGCGTGCCCGCCACGTCATGACACGGGGGCGCTGCGAACCGCGGCTCACTTTGGCGGCTCGATTTGTTCCCGCGCGGCCCGCGCCCGCTCCAGCAGCCCGGCTTCGAGTTCTTCGCGGCTCTCGACCGATTCCCGCGTGGGTTCGAGTTTGAAATCCCACCTCGTCACGTGCTCGATGCGTGCGGGCAGCGCCGTCGCCGCGAGGTCGAACGGTGGGTACTCGTGGATGGGCTGGTCGGCCTTGGCCCGGGTCCGCAGCGGCTCATAGCCGTCTTTCGTCAGGAGCACGTCATAGGTGCCGTAGTACAGAAAGTCGGCCTCGACCGGGGTGCGGCCGAGTTCGACATCGTTCGCGGTCACGAGCGCGCCCGGCGGGTCGCTGGTGATGCGAACGCGCCGCTCCAGGCACCCCGAAAGGGCACACGCGCACACCACCAGAATCACAGCACGGACCATGGACAACGCTAGGCGGTGAAACGCCTCGTTGTGATGCTTTGGGCGGTGCGGTCCATGGCGATGACGTGGGGCAGGTCGTTGCCGTCAAAGAGGGTGCGGCGGACGCGCTCGACGTGCAGGCCGCTGCCGCTGACAATGGCGCCCTCGGCGAGGTTGGTATCGTCGAGAATGGGGGTGTATAGATGCGATTGAATAATTCCATGTAGGCCTCCACTGCGCTTCGGCAGTGCCGGCGGTGTGGTCGTTCAAGACGACGAGTTCCTGGGTGCCCATGGCGAGCACCGTGCAGTGCGGGTACGAGTTGGCCGTGTGTGACTGGCAAACGCGTATGGCCGGACCGCGGCGGGGGCAGGCAAAGTCCGAGAGCAACATGGACGGAGAACGCGGTCCTGGTGATGAATAAGCGGTCGCAAGAACGCCCACCCCACCGGCAACAACAATCGCGGCCCGGCGCTGTCGCCGGTGGAGCTGAAACAAGAATGTTCTGGACAACGTTACGAGATAAAAAGGCCGCGGGGGCGGCTCGCGCAGGTGTGGGGCCGCGCTGCAACCAGTCCCCCGCGGAACCCTCGGTCGGCGTTCCCGTTGGTTCGCCGGGCGTATGTGAACGGATTCACTCCAGCCGTCGGGGCGCCACGCTGGACACCAGCCGGATGCTGGGTGCTTCCATGACCGAGCCGAAGCCTGCATCCTGAAAGTCGTTGGGCCTCACCGTCAGGTCCACGGTGGCGCGCCGGAGGCGGGGCCCGACATCGTACTCGAGCGTGAACGTCAGCCCCTGCACGCCCGCGAGCAGCGGGCGCTCCTCGCGTGCGGTCTGCACCCCGTTGCTGATGTCCGTCTGGATGTACCACAACTGATTGGGGCCGAGGCGCTGTTCCTCGGTAGAGCGGAGTTCGAGGCGGGCGATGCGCCGCCAGTTCGTGGCGGCGTCCGACGCCGTGATGAACTCGACCGCATCGGAGCGGACGGGGTTCTGGTTCGCGTCGAGGGGGTCATCGGGGTACGGACCGAACTCATCGCCGGTGCGGAGCATGGTCATCATGCGGGTCATCACCATGCGCGCGACGACGTTGGTGCTGGCCCCCTCGGTCGTCACCTTGTAACTCTTGAACGAGGTGTCGAGCGCGCCCAGCGTCGCGGTGAGGAGCGTACCGGTGATGGTCAGCGCGATGAGCATCTCCGCGAGGCTGAAGCCCCGTGACCCCGGGCGGTGTGAATGGTCGTGTGTCATCTTGCTCTCCCCTCACTACTCATACACCTTGCGTTCCTGGTACGTCCCCGGCACGGCGTCCATGCTCATGGGCAGCATGATGCCGCTGGGGAGCGACATGTTCGGGTTCCAGCGCAGGTGGATCCGCCCGTAGCCGTGGAAGGGGACGGGCACGCCCCCCGCCGGCGGCGACTGTCCCGCGGCGACATCGGCCATGCCGTCGCCGTCGGTGTCCCACCCCACGATGCGCTGGCCGTTGACGATGGGCAGCGTGGTCGGGTCGAGCGACTCACTGTCGCCGTCGTTGGGGCCGAAGTAGCCCAGCGTGGTGTTGAAGCCCGCCGGGTTGCCGACCGCGTTGCCGTTGGAATCAATCAGCGGGGCCGAGCCGAGTTGCGGCGAGAAGGTCAGGAGCAAGGCCCCATCGATCGTGGCGTTGCCGCGCACGTCCATCACCCCGGCGATGATGGCCCCCTTGAGTTGCAGGTCCTGCGTCGGCGGGCTGTTGAACGATCCCAGGTCCACGGAGTAGCCCGGCAGCATCATCGAACTCTTGGCGATCTCCGCCTTGTCGGCCGTCTGCGGGTTGTAGGAAGGATCTTCGGGGTGCTGCGGGTGGGCCTCGGCGAAGCGCGTGGACCCGGTGAACTGGAGCTTGTTGCGGGTGTGCGTGTAGTTCTGCGGCGCATCGCTCACGATGGAGCCGACGAAGAGGCAGTTGTGGAAGCGGATGTTGTTGGACCGCTGGCGCGTGTCGGTGATGCGCTTGCCGTCGATCACCAGCGGGTTGGGCAACAGGTTGTACCCGTTGGTCGAGGCGACCAGGTTGGCCGGGATGTCGGCCTTGTCCATCGGCGTGGTCGCCATCAGGATCATCTGCTGCGGCGGGATCGCCGTTGCCGGGAGCATGGCGGGGTAACTCGTCTCGCCGGAGTTGTCGCCGTAGATAAACCGAGTCGGGCTTGGCAAGGGCCGCCCGGCGCCGGCGTTCCACGCCATCTTCCCGTACTCGCCCCAGAGGACGTGGGTGTTGGTCGCGTCGCTGCGCACCCAGGTGACGCCGATGAAGGTGCAGTTCCTGAACAGGCCGTTGTTGCCCATCGGGATCTGCACATCGCGGAAGGTCATGTTTTCGTAGACCGGCCGGTAGTAGTAGTCCGAGTGGCTCGGCGAGTTGAAGGGCATCTTCTCGAAGTACGCCGTCGTGTAGTTGTCGGGAAGGCTGTCGTTGTTCCCGTCGGGATCCAGCCGCAGAAAGCGGGGCTGGGTGCTTCCTTCCGGGCGGGTCTCGACGTACGTCGCCAGCTGCGCGGTAGAGACGCCCAGATTCGTGGCTACCTGCGATGCGAACGCAGGGCCGTCCGCCGCGGCCTGGAGCCGCGTCTGCGTCGCGTCAAAGACCGAGGTGCTGACGTTGGGCAGCTCAGCGTCCGAGAGACCGTAGTTCTGGGCCGATTCACCCTCGCCCGGTCGGATGGGGCCTTTCAGGCGCTGGGGGATCGGCCCCTGGCCGGACTGCCACGCGCCCTGGGTGGTCTTGAACGAGAGTTTGCCCGTGACCTTGGCGTACTGGTCCTTCTTGTCGATGAACCCGTCGCGGTAGCCCAGCACCTGGTCGCGGTTGACGTTGCGGACAGGGTCGTAGTCGAGGAACGCTTCGCCGGGGTCCCACTTCCCGTTCTGGTTGGTGTCGGAGAACCCGTACAGGCCGTTCTTGTTGCGGTCGGGCATCGACGAATCGATCAGCAGCGCGAGGTCCTCGTCCGCCGTGAACTCGGGCGTGTAGCCCTGCGCGGGCGTGCCGTTGGTAAGCGCCGTCGAAAGCGCTACCCGCCCGTCGCCGTTGAGGTCGTACTGCTTGATGAAAATATCAAGTTCGTCCACGTACCCGTCGCCGGTCACATCGGCGAAGGCGTCATCGGGGGTTCCGTTGCCGTCGTAGTCCGTCGCGGCGCTGGGGATCGCGGCGCCCTCGACCGGGTGGCCGGCCCGCAGCCGGTTGTCGCCGTCAACGTCCGACGCGGCCAGCGCGGCGTGGAACGCCGCGAGTTTCGTGTCCAGAACCGCCGAGAGTCCGCTGAAATCACTCCTCAGCACAAGGGGGTCACCGTTGTTGTGTGTCACGCCCGTGTACCGGCACCCCAGACCGCCCGAGACCATCACGTTCTTGCCGATCATCACCCGGCTGCTGGAGACCACCGCGTGCTTCACGCGCTTGGCCATGCGGAAGTCCTGCATGATCGTGCGGGTCAGGAACTGCCCGGCGCGGTTGTACGTGAGGTCGTAGCCGGTCACGATCGCTCGCACATCGGTGCCGTTGGCCAGCGGCGCATAGGTGATCGAGTACGCCAGGGCGGGGAGCGTCTGACCCGTCGGACGGCCCTCGATGGCCACCGCTGGCGTATAGACCCAGTACGTCGGGGCGTATTCCGAAACCGAGGCCCCGGCCATCGCGTTGGCGATCGACGGAGCCGAGACACCGATCTCGGGCACGATGTCCTGGTCGAGCGCATGAGCCGCCGCGACGGCCTCGGCCAGCCCGGCGGGCGCCGAACCATCCTGCCGCCCGGTGCGGGCGGCCTCCCCGGCGGCCGCTGG
>DDSA01000061.1:0-708 GCA_002343715.1 Phycisphaerales bacterium UBA2402
CCGGATGCCGAGCATGTTGAAGTCCGCGTCGGAGGTCTCGACCGTCGGCGCTTCCTGGCCGTTGAGGAACGCCATCTCGATGACCGGGAGGTCGCTGGGGTCGGCGAGGAGATACCACGCCTTAGCCGAGTTGCCGGTGTAGAGCGCGTTGGAGAGGTAGCGGCTGACCTCGATGCGGAACTTGCCCTGGTGCGGGTTGGCGACGGGGAACTTGGTGTTCGCGGTCGTGTCCCGGAGCTCGACGCTCTTGTAGAGCTGCGTGCCCATCGCCGACAGCGCCGTGGGCACCAGCAGGATCGCGGGCATCACGCCCGTGGGCTTGCCGTCGGAGTCCACGAGGTCCATGAAGGCGACCTCGCCCTTTGTGAGGCCGTCGATGCCGAGCGCGGTGTCCGCCCCCGAGACGAAGTTCTTGTTACCGGCGCTGAAGAATGCGGCGTTGTTCATGAACGCCGTCCAGAAGACGTCGTTGATCTTCAGGCCCGAGCCACGGCCAAGCTTGCGGGGAACCGTGGTGATCGCGCCGAGGTCGTCGTTGATGATGTCGCGGCGGTCGATCGAGAGCATCAGGCCGTAGGTGTCGGCCTTGTTGGTGTACGTCTCCTCACCGAGCGTTCCCTGCTTGAGCTCGCCGCCGGGGGCGACCTGCTCGTACTGGTCCTTGCCAACCAGGCGGTAACTCGTGACGGTCTTGAAGTCGCTGACGTT
>DDSA01000061.1:953-6844 GCA_002343715.1 Phycisphaerales bacterium UBA2402
ACGCGCTCGACGCTGAAGAAGCCCTCCAGCAGGAACTTGTTGGCGACGTTGGAGAGGATTCCACCCACATCGATGGTGGTCATGCCCGCCTCGATGCCGCGCCCGAAAGCGGCCTCGAGCACGCGGCGGCTGTCGCGGAAGGTACGGCCGGTGTAGCCGTTGGCGATGGCGGCTTCGAAGAGGAGTTCCTGCAGGCCCAGCCCGCCCTGAAACCGCTTGGCGGCGATCTCGATTGCCTGCGTGGAGCAGACCTTCTCGATGCCTTCGAGCTTCGCGCTCTGGAAGCACGCGGCTTCGAGCACCTCGCTGGTCACGCTGGTGTCGGGGGCGTGGATGGCCGGAGCCTTGGGGCGGCTGGCGCGCAGGACCTCGAGCTCGGTGCGTGTGGCATCCCAGTTGTCGCGGATAGCCTGGGCCTCGATTTCACTGTGCTTGCCGCCGCAGACCTTGCGGACGGCTGCGATGCGGGCGGTCTCAGCAAGCGCCGCAGCGCGGACCTGCTCAGGCGTCTGCTCGGTGGCGATGATTGGGGACGGGGTGGGATTGGAAGTCGTGAGATCGTCGGCCATGACGCTGGGCTCCTTGTTCTGACGCGCGGCGATGCTCGCGCTGGTGCGGCCGTCTGCGCCGAGATCCACGAAACTGATCTCGCCGAGCGTGGCCTTGCGGACGACGTTGACCGGGCCGGTGAGTTCCTGGCCGTTGACCGTCGCCTTCTGGTTGTCCTTGATGAACTCGAACTCCTCGACGCTCGCGCCGACGGAGGCTTGCCACGGGAAGCCGTTCCGCGAGGACGCGACGACTTCCTTGGCGGCGCTCGTGTCGCGCGAGATCACGCCCGTCGCCACGAGCTGCCCGGCCTCAACGCGGATCGAATCGGTGTGGCCGACGCCCGACAGCGGGTCGTGCCCGAAGCGGATGGGGCGTGCCTGCGAGGGAACCGCCAGGCCCGCGAGGTCGATCACGACCGGGTGACGCCAGCCCGCGACACGCATCGCGCCGCCGGTGTACGCGACCATCTTGAAGCGGGGGAGAGGCGCAGCCTGCCCATCAGCCGCAGCAACGATGGTGATGTCGGCGGTTGCGGTGAGCGTGAGAGCGGGAATGGTCTTCTTGGGGTCAGCGGTGACTGGCACTGGCGGTCTCCTCATCAACTTGGTCTGCGGGATCGGTGTCCTCGGCGGGCGCGTTCGTGGCCGGAGCGGCAGCCGGTGCGGTTGCCAGCGCGAGCCCGAGTTCGTTCATGAGCGTGAGCTCTTTGGCGCGCTGACGGAGCTCCTGCTCCCAGTCGCGGCCTTGCCGGGCGAACTCCGCGGCGAGCGTGGTCGTGTGATTGGCCAGTCGCGTGGCCTGGGCGTTGGCCTCTTTGGCGGGATCAACGTGCTCGACGCCATCCCAGAACCATGCATGCTCGGGCAAGGTGGCCGCGATGGTCCGCAGGGATTGCGGGAGCAGCCCTTCGACAAGCACGGCCTCGTTGAGCCACGCCTTCAGGATGCGATCGAGCACGGCGAGCTGCAAGTGGTGTTGCTCGACGCGGATGCTCTTGTAGTACACCTGGTGGTCGAGGCGACCGCTGGCGTAGTTGTACCCCGAGGAGTTGCCAGCCGCGACATTGAACGGCATGTTCAGGCAGCGGGCGATCTCGTTGAGGATCTCGCGCTTGAACTCGCCGAACGTCGTCGTCGGCTGCTCGGCATGGACCTGGCCGAGCTTCCAGCCACCGGGAAGGACGGTCGCCAGGCGCTGCTCGAGTTCGACCTCGTCCATCGGCTCCAGCGGATCGGCTTCGCCGTTGGCAGGCGCGTCGGTGTAGATCACGGCGGCGAAGTTGGCGGCAGTCTCGGCGGCCGCGATGGTCGCCAGGGTGTACCGGCGGAGCTGCGCGAACAGCGGGAGCGCCGGCGTGATGTCAGGGATGCCGCGGAGTTGGCCCGGCCGGTCCGGGCGGAAGTAGTGCACGACCGAAGAGGCCGGAAACGTGTCGTAGGCCGTGAGGTCGTCGATGGGCGTGCGGAACACGCCGCTGTCTCCGGGGTGACGCTTGAGCACACGGTACGTGGAGGGGTTGCCCCACTCATCCAGAGCGATGCCGTCGATCTCGTCGTTGCGCCCGCGCCGGAGCAAGGGCGTGCAGACCTGGTCCGCTTCGATGAGCTTGAGATCAAGCGACACGGGCGAGCCCGCCGACGCGATGCCGGGGTTGTTGATCAGAAGCGCGAACGCCTCACCGCTCTCTGCCCGGGACAGCCGCATGGTGCGGAGCTTGCCGGGGAGATCTACGGCCCGCGACCACTGCTCGAACGCGTCCTCGATGCGGGCGTTGGCCTCGGCGTCGCCGGTCAGCATCTGCAGCCGGGGACCGGTGCCGATGGTGTCGTTGGCGAGCGTGAGGACGATGCCCTTGGCATAGGAGTTGTTGGCGACCTCGTAGCGGGCGCGGTTGCGGAGGACGCGACGGACCTCGGGGTTGATGGCAGCGTTGGGCGAGAGGCCGTCCGCATTCGCCCAGTGCTTGCGGTTCTCCGGCGTGGTCTTGGCCGAGTCGAACTTGGCGACAACCAAACGGCGGCCGCCGCGTGCCCCACTTCCGTGCGGAGCATGCGACGCCGCCGGGGAGGAAGAGACGGTGGACGTCCCGCGATGGGGAGCGATCCGGCTCATGATGTTGGCGAGGGCTTTCAGCATGGGCGGGTCAGACAGAACCGGGGGGGACGATCTTGGCGAACTTGATGCCGAGGCCGGGCTTCCTCGCGGCGTCCTTGGACGCGAGGTAGCGGTCGGCCTCGATCTGGTCCTTCAGCGGGTGCTGTTCGACTGATTGACCGTCCACCGACGCCTTGGCGGGCTGCGACGCGGCGTCGCGGAGGGCCTGGTCGGGATCCGGAGATGGTGGGGCGTCGGGCACAGCAGGCTCCTCGTCTCGAAGCGACGAGACGTCTCCCGGCTACATACGCCGTCGCTGGAGCCGCTGTCCGCTTTGCGGAGCGCCTGGGTCAAGTCATTCGATAGATCGAACGGGCTACGCCTGGGCTTCCCTGGTCGAGACACGCCGCGCGCAGTGCCGGCACTCCCGCCGGCGCACAATCGCACCGGCAACCCGCTTGAGGTAGATCACCCGGAAGTGCTGGCATCCACAGACACGACACACCAGCCCGAGGGGCTGGTCCTTCTCCGTCGGGACGACTCGCCGCACGCGTGGCATCAGCGACGGTCTCCTCGGATGGCCGACAGTCGAATGCGTGGCCGGTTGGGCGCTCGGGCATCAGTGCCAAAGAGCACCGCACCCTGCATGGACGCGGCGACCGCAGTGCCTACCAACCCGTCGAGCCAGTGATTGTCGAGCCCTTCGACACGGAGCTTCCACTCGTCCACGGTGCGGCCCCGGCCCTCTGTCCGCACGCGGTATTCGCTGGTGAGATGCTCCGACAGGAGCCGGTGCTGCTCGGGCTTCTGCCCGAACAGCGAGAGACCTCCGGGATCGCCCATTGGCACCGCGATGCGTGCGTGCACAAAGCTCTTCCAGTAGTTGGTATCGAACAAGACATGCCGCACCGCGCGCTTCCCGTTCACAATCGGCACACGCCAGTTCAGGCCGACACGCTCGCCGCGCTTCCGCTTGTAATCGCTGAACGGCAGGCTGCTCGCGCCGACATAGCGTCCGTGGCTGGGTGTCAGCACGCTCGCGTGCGGGCTCTGGCGACAGAACTGATAGACCACGTCCGTCGACGAACCCCAGTTGGCGTCGATCAGGCATCGGTCGATCCGCACCATCGCGCCGTCGTCGCGCCGCCACTCGCGAGCAACCGTCGCCTCGATGAGACGCTCCAGGCCGCCGTAGATCGCGCCTTCGACGCCGGCGCGGGGCGACGCGGCCGCAAGCGTCCGGCGCACATCCCGAAGCGTGAAGTACGCCTGCTTCTGGTCCGGCTCGGTGCCATAGTCGATGATGTGCCCCGTGAAGTCGTCTTCCCAGGCGGCAACGAGGTAGAACAGTGCCTTGCCCTGCACGTCCACGAACATCGTCAGGTGTGAGCACTCGAGTGGGACAAGCCCGCGGGCGTGCCCGTTCACCTTCGCTGCGATCTGGTCGGCGCTCAGAAGGTCGTCCGCGACCTCAACCTCCGGCAGCGGCTCGTTCTGGTACTCGGCGAAGAATGCGGCCTCGTTCTGCAGCCGCAGGTTCATCGCGTGCTGCACCGCCGACAACTCGTCGTGGTTGAACCTCTCCGGCCAGGCGATGACCGCTCCCTCATCCATCGCCGTCCGGTGCTTGCCGTAGAACGCCGTGGCATCGATGATCCCCCGATCGGCGCGAAGCCCCTCGGCTCGCACGCGGGCGTACTCGGCCCAGAGCTTCTCGCTCTTGGGGAACGAATAGACCATCTTGGTCCGCTCGCCCTGCCATTGCGGGTGCTTGTCGCGGTCGAGAATGCGGTCCGCCAGATCGTCAGGGCGGACCACCGTCAGCGTCATCAGGCCAGCGATCTTCCGTCCGGGCCCGGCCATGCCCAGGATCGCGCCCGCGAGAACGCGCTCTCGGTTAGCGCACTGCGAAGGAGAGCGGGCGCTCTCGTCGGTCTGCGGGTCGTCGATCAGCACGAGCGACGGGCGGACGCTCACACCATCGACACGCTTGTGCTTCATGCCACGGATGCGGCCCGTGATCCCCGCGACACGGATGATCGCCCCCGATGCCGCGGAGCCCGGGATCGTGGGCAGCACGATCTCTCGCGCGGTCCACCCGATGTGGGTCTGCTTGCCTTGGTAGAGCTGCCCTGAAGCCCGCTGGTGGATGCCTTCGAGCGAGCGGATCGGGTGGCAGACCTCTGGGAAGTCGCCGCCGAGGATCTCGCTGTTCTCCAGCTCCGCCTTGATCGAGTCGAGCATCCCGGCCGCGTGCTCCTCGTCCGATCCCACGAGCGCCACGAACTCCCGGTGCCCGTACACCAACGCCCACAGACACGCGATCTCGCACAGCGAGGTCTTGCCTGAGCCGCGAGGCATCGCCATCGCAAACAGCCCGCCCTCGAGCACGGCCTGTTCGATCTTGGCGATGACCTTGAGATGATCATCCGACCACTTCAGGTGAAATGTCTGCGGGAAGTACGCCTCACAGAAGAACCTGAAGTCGCGGGCCGCCTTCGCCTTCCTCGCCGCGTCCGCGACTGGAGGCAAATCGCCAATGTCCCGTCCCGACAGCGACAGCATCGCGTTGCGGAGCCGGGCACGCTCCTTCATCGCGTCGTAACCAGTCAGTCCTTCAGGCGCATCGGCAGCCTCGGCGATCGCCTCGTGCCGCGTGGTCACCAGCCATGCGACGTACCTGAACAGATCGACCTTGCCTGCATCGCCGTCGGCCGCGACGCGGAACCCCGCGCGCGTGCGATGCCGGTGGAGCTGACGCTCGCTGATCACCTCGCCCAGCGGTGTGCTATTGAGCAACCGCGCGAGTTCGCCTGGCTTGAGTTTGCGCGGGTCAATCGCCACCGGCAGACATCTCCTTCACCAGCCACGCGGCGTAGTGCACGAGGTTGACCGAGCCATCTGCGTTGACGGGCGCGCCGGCATCGATGTCGGCGCGGAGCATGGCGTCCGTCACGGGCTTGCCGCCCAGCCGCGTGAGCACGCGGGCGGCGTCCGCCACGGGCAGCGCCGCCGGGTTGAGCCGGGACATTCCCTGTCCCCCCGCCGCTGGCCCGGAACTAGGCGCGTGTTCGGGAGTCATTGCGGACCTCCCGCGTGGACTTGCCCACATGGACGGAAGAGTTGCCCACATGTCACGGAATCATCGAGAAATGCAGGCCGAACGCCTTGCCTGTTCCCCGTCAGCCGGCCAATGTGTGTCCAACGCGAGCGGGAACAACGCACCCCCCGCACGCGACGGAGAC
>DDSA01000152.1 GCA_002343715.1 Phycisphaerales bacterium UBA2402
GGCGGCGCGCCCCGCCCCGCCCCGCCGCGCACGCGCGGCAGGTTCAACCGCACCCCCGCTGTACAGGCGCCGGCTCTCGGTGGTGGCCTTGAAGCACCTGATCCCGCCCGGCGTCCGCGCCCGCGCGGGGCGTGAGTACGATGCGGCACGCATCGACGCGATGCGCTACTCCTGCAGCACCTACATGCTCTACCTGGGCGTGAGGGGCGGGGTGAACCTCCCCCACCACACGATCTACGTCAGCGCCGCCTACGAGGACAACCTCGCCGACATCACCGAACGGGGCGTGCTCAGCGAGGACCCCTCCGCGTACGTCTGCAACCCGAGCGTGACGGACCCCACCCTCGCGCCCCCGGGCTGTTCATCGCTCTATGTGCTGCTGCCCACGCCCAACTGCAAGGCGGCCATCGATTGGCCCGCGCGACGGGCCGAGATGCGCGAACGGGCCTTGAACCAACTCGAGGGCCGCTTCGGTCTGACGGAGATCCGATCTCGCATCGAGCGAGAGGAAGAGATCACGCCGGACGACTGGCGGGGCCAGAACATCAACTTCGGCGCGACCTTCAACCTCGCCCACAACCTGGGGCAGATGCTCCACAACCGCCCCCAGAACCGCCTGCGCGGGTTCGAGAACCTGTACCTGGTCGGCGGCGGCACACACCCCGGCAGCGGCCTGCCCACCATCTTCCTCTCCGCGCAGATCTCTTCCCGCCTGATCTGCGATCAGGCGGGGGTGATGTTCGCGGGGGTGAGGCCCGTGAGCATCGATGCGGTATCCCGATCAGCCCCCGCCGCGGTCATCGGGGGCTGATGAACGCGGCGCGTAAAGTGGCCGTGCCATGGCGAAGAAACCCGCATCCAGAACCGCGCCCACACGCTCGAAGCTGTCCCGCGCCGTGCCCAAGAAGAAACCCGCATCGAAGAAGCCCGCGCCGAAGAAATCCCCGAGGGCCAAGGCCCCACGGGAGAAGTTGGCCCCGAAGCCCGCATCGAGTGCCAAGATCAAACCAAAGTCTCCGGCCCACGAGTTATTGCTGCGGCGGGTCGATTACCGCGAGGTCGCGGCGGACTACGCCAAGCGCCTGGCGGTTCACGGCCATCTCGTGGACCTCTTCCGGCGCGGCCGTGCGGGGACCTACGCCGTGGCGGCGCTGGGCATGGTCGAGCCGATGGCCAACCAGAGCGCCCGGGAACACGACCTGGGCCCTCGCATCCTTCGACGCTGCTCGCCCCAGCGCATCCTCGAACTGGCCCGCTCGCTGATGGCGCTGCCGGACTGCGCGGAGTTGCCCTCGGCGGTCCGCGCGGCGGACATCGACTGGCTGAAGATCAGCGCCGCCTCCGAGATGGCGGCGATGCTCGACCCGTCCCGGTTCTGGGTCACCAACCTGCGCACGGTCTGGGCACACCGCATGGTCTCTCAGAACTGGAACGCGGCCAAGGCCGATGAGGAACTCCGCCTGTACCGTGATTACGAGCGCGATGCCGCGATGGAGTTCGGCATGTGGAGCGGGCTGCACCGGGAGGTTGGCCCGTCGTTGCAGCGCCTGGCCCGCCTGGGCGGCGAGGCCGCCCGCGCGAAGAAGGCCCCCGTGGGCGAGCATCCGTACCTCTGGGCCGGGTCGCTCGCCGCGTGGCTCTTCGAGCACCGCGCTCTACCGGCGCAGGGTGCTGGTCGTGGTTGAGTGGGGCACGGTCCTGACCTGCAGCGACTTCAAGAACTCGATGACCTTGGCCTGATCCCGCGGCGGGAGGGCGAAGAAGGCGTCCTGCGGGGCGCGCCGCCCCGCCGTGGAAGTCAATGGCCTCGGTCAGGGTGCTCAGGTCGAAGCGTTCAACCCGGCAGACAAGACGAGCAAGGTAACCAGTCGTCTGTGTTTCACGTCGAGCCTCCTGTGAATGAGGTTCATCACCCGCGATACAGATAGCCAACGAGAAGTACTACCTCAGATGCCACTTTCAATAAAGCAAGCCCGCAATCACGGCACGCGTTGCTTTCTTCACGTGTTCACCGCCAACCACCAATGCTCGATGCACCACCCGAACCACAGGTCACGGACCAGTATTGACTGAATCCGAAGTTCGTACAACGTCATTCAGGCATCCACCCCGGCAGGTCCGCGATCGACGCCTTCGCTTCCGCCGAGACGGGCACCCCCCAGTCATCGAAGAACGGCCCGAGGTTGCGCCCGCAGGCCCGGCTGAACCGGACCATCCATTGGTCGCGTTTCGCCTCCTCGGTGCGGGGTCGCTCCTCACGCGACAGCGTTCGGTATTCCGCGAAGACGCGCTTGAACGTCTCCCAGCCGAACGCCTCAACAAGTTGAGCGTACATCGCGAGCGCCAGGAAGGGATCCTCCTTCCACTTCTCGAAGGACCGCCCCGTGGCCCGGTGCTTCGCGATGCGCTTGGCGCTGTCGCGCAGCCCATCGTGACCCTCTCGCCACGGCAGGCCGCAGACCGTTTCGATGCAGTACATGGCGAAGAGGTTGCACGTCACCTCGCCCGTGCCGTCGAAGGTCCAGTCCCCCTCCTGATGGTTGTGCCCCATCTCGTGCAGCAGGCCCCACGGACCCTTCTTCATGTTGGAAAGGCTCGACATATCCGCCGCGGCGTCCAGGTGCGTCATGATCGGGTAGCCGCTGTGCATGTACCCCGCGCTGATCTGCACATCGGCCACGTAGCGTTGCGGCCAGGGGCGCTCGCGCGGGATGCCCGCGAGGTCGGCCTGCGCATCGAGGATCGCGTCCCAGAAGGCCAGCAGTTCCTCCGGATTGTCCAGGTCGCGCACGTGGGTGCTGGGCACGCTCAGGATCACCCGCTCGGTCGCCAGTTCGGCCCACGGGGCGGGCGCGTGACGGATCGATTCCTTCCATGCCGCGGGGTCCGTCTTGCCCCGCACGAACATCGGCGCTTCGACCGCGCCCGCGATGCGGATGCGGGTCTGCTCCCGTGCGCCCCGCGGCAGCACGATGTAGATCGGGCCGCCGAAGGCGCTCGTGACGACCGTGCGCTCCGAAATGATCGGCCACTCGCCGGTGATCTCGGGCACGCGCTTCCAATCGCGGTGGTGCCAGAGTTGATCCTGGTGACAACCGATGCGCACCCCCGCCTTCAGCCCCGCCGCCTCGCGCGGCACGGTCACGGTGATCGCTTCTCCCGGGGCCGCGTAGAGGCCCGTGGAGTTCCAACGCTCCGCGCCGCTCAGGCACACCTCACGCTCGGCCCGGGACGCATCGGACGCAACCGCGCCGGGGAACTCCGACGCGGCGGGGTGCGCGGCGGGCGCATCGTGCCGACGCAACTCCCGCACCTGAAAAGCCAGCAGGACACGGGCGAGACCATCTCGCGGACCCATGGGCTTCTTCTCGGAAGGGGCGAGCGCCGCGCTGTGCTTCTCGAGTAGCGCGTTCAGTCGCGGTCTGAGCATGACATCATCGGCGGGCAGGACCGTCGCGGCGTTCACGACAGAGGCCGAGGCCTGCCGCAGCGAATCCTCCGGCGTTCCCGCTTCGATCAGGTCGAGGGCGAGAGCGGCGTGAATCGCGTCGGGGCCGGCGTCGGGCTTGAAGCCGCCCGGCGCGGTGTGCCCGCTGTACGAGCCGGTCCACGCGATCCCCGCGCCCGCGGCGAGGCGGTTGAGGGGGTTGTCTTCAAGGCTCTGGCCCGGCGGGGGCGTCCACGCCCACGCCGTCTGCCCGGCGACCAGACCGCCGCCCCGCTCGACAAAGGAGGTCAGCGCCGCGACCTGCGACGGGTTCAGACGCCAACCGCCGATCACGATCACATCGAACGCCGGGAGGAGTTTGTGCCACTCGCCGTCGAGCGGCTCCACGGTGGCGACATCGTCCAGCACGGCCACGCAGGGCGCGGTGATGAGACCGACGATGGGCTTGCGGTTCGGCAACTCTCCCGCGGCCCACAGCACAAGGTTCCTGAGCAGCGAGGCGTTCTGCGGCGCTGCGGCGCGTCCCACATAACCGTCGTGCGCGATGCAGACGAGGCGGCCCTTGCCCAGCCTGCCCGCGGCGATCATCGGGGCGAGATTGGGGCCGTCCTTCGCGGCCAGCACACTGAACGCGTCCTTGCCCCACACGGCCAACAGGCCCGGTGTTCCCATCGCGGGCACGGAGTCGATGCCCCGCAGCAGATCGGGGCGGTCCTGCGCAACCGCGCTGCCGAACAGCGTCACCAACGAGATCACCGGTAAGAAGAGTCGGAGAAGGCTTCGCATGACCGATGCTAGACGGTTGTGCTACGCTGGGCATGAACACCGTGGCGGGCTTGTACCTCGGCCGAGTTACCCGGCTCGGGTTCGGTCCGCGACAGTCTGGTTTTTCCATCATGCGAAACGAGATCAAACTCGACATCCCCGCGCAGCCCGATGATGTGTCGTGCGGGCCGACGTGCCTGTACGCGCTCTACCGTCATTACGGAGACACGGGAATTGAGCTGCGGCGCGTGCTGCGCGAGGTGCAGCGCCTGGACCACGGGGGCACGCTCATCGAGGTGCTGGCGTGCCACGCCCTGCGCCGGGGGTACGCCGCGACAATCTATACCTACCACCTTCAGATGTTCGACCCCACGTGGTTCGCGGCCGATGGGCTGGCGCACGACCCGACCGACCTGGCGACCCGACTGGAGCAGCAGATGAAGATCAAGCGCGGCGATGCGCGGCTGCGCCTGGCAACAAAGGCCTGCCGCGAGTTCCTCGCTCTGGGCGGCGAACTGAGGATGCAGGAGTTGACGGCCCCGCTGATCGGCGGGTTGCTCCGGGAAGGGATGCCGGTCCTGTGCGGACTCTCATCAACATTTCTGTACGGACGGGCTCGTGAACACGGCCCCAGGAATGATGAAGACGATGTGCGTGGCGAGCCGCAGGGGCACTTCGTCATGCTCATCGGCTACGACGCCCGCCGGCGCGAGGTGCTGGTGGCCGACCCCCTCGACCCCAACCCGCCGTTCCACACCGCCAAGTACCGCATCTCGGCCGACCGCCTCGTGAACGCGGTGCTCCTGGGCATCCTGACCCACGACGCGAACCTGCTGATCGTGAGGCCCAGGGAGCGCAAGCCGCCGACCCGTGCACGCACGAAAAAGGCCCGCGAGGCGAACCCGCGCGGGCCTTTGGTCTGAATGTTTTCAAGCGGGTTCAGCAGCCTCCGCCTTCCCACGCGGCGAAGAAGAACTCCACATCCGCGCCGTCGATGCCGCCGTCCTGGTTGGTGTCGCCGCAGCCGGTGCCGTTCTCCCAGTCGGCGTAGAAGGCCTCGACATCGGCGCCGTCGATGCCGCCATCGCGGTTGTAATCGGCGGGGCAGGGATCGCACCCGCCGCCCGAACCGTGCGCGATGACCCGCTCGCTGTGGAGGTCCAGTTCCTGCACGTGCGCCGCGGTGAGCCGCACGCGCTCGATGTAGTCAAAGTTCTGCGTCGGCTCGCCGGCGAGGATGCGCACCTGCCGCCCCCTGATCGGCGGGAGGCCGGGGAAACCGAAGAAGACATCGCGGTTCCAGTCCCACCAGAGGCAGGCGGTGCGGAACCCGCCCATCTCCACGGCCTGCTTGCCGCAGCCGCTGGGGACACCCTCACCCTCGACGGTGAGCGCCCCGATCGCCGGCGCGGGGAACATGCCGGCCACGTTGCCATCGGCGTCGAAGACCTTGACGAGCGCGGCGCCGTTGGACCCGCCGAGCGCCACGTCGTAGAAAATGTCGAAGAAGGCGGGGCGGAATCGGCTGACCGTGCTGCTGCCCGCATCGCGGCCGGGCTGATCGTTGATCGAGCCGGTGAAGGCGATGGAGAGGCTCATCGGCGAGTCGGGGGGGCAGTTCTCCGGCAAGCCCGCGCAGATGACATCCATCGCGATGGACCACTCATCCAATGGAGGGAAGACGATCTCCACCCCGTCGTTTCCCGTGCTGCCGATGTTGCTGAGCGTGAGTGAGCCCGGGTTCGTGTCGAGCGTGCCGTCGGGGTCGGCCTCGATCGAGTAGCACTTGCCCTCAATAGCTGTGCCGCCCCCCCCTCCGCCGCCGCCCTTCTTCCACGATGGACCGACCGTAACGCCCCCGAAAGCGAACACAGCGGGCGTGCCTGTCTCTGTCTCGGCGCTGAACCGCCAATCGACCCGCGCGATCGCACCGCCGCAGTGGCGGCCGTAGCAGAGCCCGTCCCACCCGCGATACCGGATCCGGTTCCCCATGAACACCTGCCCGCTCACGCGAATAGGCACATCGCCGTCGAACATCAGGTCGGTCAGGATGCTGTACTCCGGGCAGTCGTCCTCGTCGCACCTCGCCACGTTGCACACCGCCAGCCCGGTCGGGTGCGTCGAACCGATCTGCACCACCTGCCCCATATCGATGGGGAGCGTCACCGATTGCCCCGTCTGGTCCGAACTCAGCGTGATGGTGAATGAGCCCGTGTACGTTCCCGAGGGATCCTCGATGCTGCACTCCATCGCCGGGCCTACCGCCGAGCCCGTTTTCACCACGTGCAGGCCAGGCACACGGTCATCCTCACCGTCCCCGTCCGCATCGATGATGTCGAAGAAGATGTCGAAGAAACTGCCGATACGCCACTCCTGCATCGGCGCCGCGGCGATGTCGAAGAACCCTTCCCTGGCAGCGCGAATGTCGAACGTCACGCCGTCCTGGCCCGAACTACCGATGTTCCTGACTTCCCAGCGGCGCTCGATGGCGTTGAGGTTCAGTTCCGCCTCGCTGCGCTTGGCGACCGGCACGCCGAAGATATGGCGGAGCGGCGGGCAGGGCTGCACGCGCATGCGGGCCGCATCGACGGCGGTATCGTCCTGCACGTAGACATCAAAGGTGCGGTCGCCGAAGTTGCCCAGGAGATTCGTACCGCAGACGTTGGTGGGCGTTGTCGCACCGAGATTGAACGTGAAGTTGGTGAGCGGGTTGGTGTTCCAGACACCGCCGGTGCCGGGGAGCAGATTGATGTTGAAGCCTCGGCTGAAGAGTTCCGGCCCGCCGTCGTTGATGAGATCGAAACTCAGGCCGTCGTTGTTCGACGCCCCGCACGGGGCCATGCGGATGCCGAAGCCCGCCCGGACCACGCCGGGCGTGATGCCCTGGAACGTGTGGCCCCAACCCCGGTCAAAGGTGCAATCATCGGTATCCTTCCACAGGAACGGCGGGATGTTGCGGATGGCGGTGAGTCGCGGCCGACGGCTCGTCGGCTCCGGGGGCGGGGCGAGGTTGTCCGCGATGCCGACGGTGTAGGTTCGGGTTTTGCCATCGCAGGGGCAGACCGTGATGGTCAGACGCATGGACTCAACCGCCGTGTCGTCCTGCATCAGGAAGTCCAGCGCGTGCGTGGCGTTCATCACCGGCAGCAGGTTTGTCCCGCCGGGGAGCGACGCGAGGTTGAGCGTGAACACACCGGACTGGCCGGGGTTCCACGTGCCCCCCGCACCCGGCAGGTTGGCGATCGGGCTGCCCCACGCGAGCGAGACACCCCCCATGTACTGAAGATAAATCGCGTCGTTGTTCGTGATCGATGCCCCCGCGCGCATCTCCACCTGCAGCGTCGCGGCGATGATGCCGCAGGGCAGGTTCTGGAACGTGTGCCCAAGCACACGGTTCTCGGTCGGGTCATCGAACTGCTTGATGATGCCCGGGTAGTTCGCGAGCATGAACGCATCGAAGACCGGCCGGCGCGAGGTGGAGTCGTAGGGCGCTGCGTACGCATCCGGACGACCGGCCTCGTAACAGATGGTGATGCGGCTGGCGGGCTGACAATCGACGGGGCACGGTTGTGCCCACGCGGCACCGGCGGAGAGCGCAGTCAGAAGTACGGCGGAATGAATACAACTGTGTGTGTCGCGGGTGCGCATGTTCTGAACTCCTATGAACCTGTGCGGAAGTCCGAAGGACGAACTCATGGACAGCCCACTTCGGAGCCGCAATCTTGTTCTGTCAGTCCAGTGTACAGATTTTCTTTTCGGAGCGATAGCCTATATACCAAGTACAGCCCGAATATTTTGTTTAGAAATGATTATCAATGATGCGAGTTTCGTTGCAAATGGATATAGGACCTATGCAGTTGACCGAGCGCATGATGCGCAACTTGGGCTTGAAGGCATGATCTGGTGGCTGGTGGCGTGGTACGGATTGTGGAGCCTTGTATCTCTCGCGTCGTACGGGCTCGATAAGCGCCGTGCTCGACTCGGGGAGCGCCGTATCCGCGAGCGCACCCTGCACCTGCTCGATGCGCTGGGCGGCTGGCCCGGAGGCCTGATGGCGCAGCGACTCTTCCGCCACAAGACTCGCGACCTGAAGTTTCAATGTCTCTTCTGGCTGACCGTCGCGGGGCACGCGGCCCTCTGGGTGTGGAGGGCGATGCGATGATACCAGACTCAGGAGGCGTCCGGTTTGGAACCTGATCGCGCGAAGTGGTGCTGCTGATACCGCTTCTCCACCGCGCCCAGCGGCACAAGCACGACCCATGCGAAGAGCGTGCCCAGCAGCGCGAGCCACAGAAGGCCCAGCCCGCACGCGACACCGACGGCCGCGGCGAGCCAGGTGCTGGCGGCGGTGGTCAGCCCCTTGACTTCGGTGGTGTTGCTGAACTTGATGATGGCGCCCGCGCCGAGAAAGCCGATCCCCTGCACTACTCCCTGGATCACGCGGCTGATGCCGTCGTTCCCCATGCCCCACAGGATCGGGCCGAGCGCGAAGATCGCCGCGCCCATGCAGACGACCATGTGCGTTCGCATCCCCGCGGTCTTGCGGAGCCGCTCCCGCCCGACGCCGAGAATCAGGCCCAGGATCGCCGCGAGCATGAGCCGAAGGGCGATGACCTTGAGCGTGCCGGGGCCGAGGTCCAGAAACGGTGAGAGTGTGTGCGGAGGCATAGCAGGCCCTTTGGAAGCCCGAACCATATCGGCGCTGGCGCGCTCGGGTTCGGAAAGGGCCACGCGTTCAGGCCCGCCGCCCGGTGTTCCCTTCAATCGGCATAACGAACAGAACACCCGGCCGCGCACGGCGACCAGGTGTCCCGCTCGATCGATCCATCACTCGGCGTTGAGGAACGAATCTTCTCCGTTACGCGAGGTCAAAGATCAACACTTCCGCCTCGCTCCGTGCGGTGATCGTGATGGCGGTTTCGTCGCTCAGCGCTGCACCATCACCGGCGCGGAGAGGCTGACCGTTGAGTTCGACCTCGCCCGAGGCCACCTGCACCCAGGCGTGGCGTTCCCGCGCCATGGGGAGGGTGGCGCCCTTGCCCGGGGCGAATACGCCGCTGTACAAACGAGCATCCTGACCGATCGTGATCGAGCCGTCCGCGCCGTCGGGCGAGACAAGGAGTTGCAGACGGTTCACCCGTTGATCCGGGGGGAACATCTTCTGCGTGTACCCCGGCTTTCCTCCCTTGGCCGCGGGTCGGATCCAGATCTGAAGGAGGTGAACCGGCTCGGTCTTGGAGGCGTTGAACTCGCTGTGCTCGATGCCGCTCCCCGCGGTCATGCGCTGCACCTCGCCGGGCGAGATGGTGGCGACGCCGCCGGTGGAGTCGCGATGGGCGAGCATGCCCGACAGCACAATCGTGATGATCTCCATGTTCTCGTGCGGGTGCGTGGGAAACCCGGCGCCGGGTGCCACGATGTCCTCGTTGATGACCCGAAGAGAACGGAAACCCATCCACTCCGGATCGCGGTAGTGGCCGAAGGAGAACGTGTGCGCGGTATCAAGCCAGCCGAAGTCAAACCGCCCACGCTGGGCGGCGGGTCGCAGCGTCAACATCGTGTGCCTTTCCGTGGAGCACGGCCCCACGGTGAACGTACGCCGGACGAGACGTTCGGGTTCGCGCAGGGTGCTGATGTATCTTCCCGTTGCTTGAGGTCATGAATCGGATGTTGCATGTACGTTCGTTGCCGCACGGTCACGGGGTTATTCAACAGCAGCGCAGAAGTGAAGTGAACAACGTCAGTATGCCCGGGGTCGTGTGTACTCTTGGCACGATGTGGTCGCGCATCGCCATTTTCCTCGCGCTGGGCCTGGTGCTGGGCGTGCCGTTCTTGATGCGCCCGGCAGCGCAGGCGCGGGCCGAAGCCGCGGACGCCGCGACGCTCGTGATCGTCACCCCGCACGTCCCGCAGATTCAGTACGAGTTCGGTCTGGCCTTCGATCGGTGGCACCGGCGGGTGTACGGGGCTCCGGTGCGGGTGGATTGGCGTCAACCCGGGGGGACCAGCGAGATCATCAAGCAGCTGGATGCGCAGTACCAGGCCTCGGCGAAGGCCGGCGCCTTTGATTTCTCCGACCCGTCGAACCCCACTTGTTCTCCGGGGACCATCGGTTACGACCTGATGATGGGCGGGGGCACGTACGACCACGGAAGGCTGAAGCGGGGCATCACGGTGCGCCTGGGCGAGAAGGATGCCCGGGTCCCGATGTCGGTCCCTGCGAACTTCAGCCAAGCGCAGCTGGATGGGTGGTTCGGCGTGAACACCATCGGCGCGGGCACGCTCTACGACCCCGAGCAGTATTGGATCGGTAACGCTCTGTCCGGCTTCGGCATCGTGTACAACAAGGAGTTGTACGCGAAGATGGGCCTTCCGCCGCCCGCGACCTTCGAGGACCTGACCAACCCGGCCCTGCGCGGCTGGGTCGTCTTCGCCGATCCGCGCCAGTCGGGGAGTGTCGCCACGACACTCGACTCGATCCTCTCTCACTACGGGTGGGAGAAGGGGTGGCGGGTGCTCCGCGAGACGTGCGCCAACGCCCGGTACTTCACGAACTCGGCCCCGCGACCGCCGATCGACGTGAGCCAAGGCGAAGCGGCGGTGGGGCTGGCGATCGATTTCTACGGCCGGGGGCAGAGCCAGGCGGTGCTGCGGCAGGGGCAGGACCCGGCGACGGGGCGGGTCGGGTACGTCGATCCCAAAGGCTCGGTCTACATCGATGCAGACCCGGTGTCGCTGCTGCGGGGCGGCCCGAACCCGGAGCTCGCCCGCCGATTCATCGAGTTCACGCTGAGCGAAGAAGCCCAGGCGCTCTGGCAGTTTCCCTCTCGCTCCAACCCGCGGAGCGCCGCCAACCCCAGGGGAGAGGACGGAGAGTTGATAGGCCCGGAGTCGAACGAACTCCGGCGGATGCCCGCGCGGCGGATGATGTACGAGAAGCACGCGGGCGTGATGATCGACCGAGAGAACCCCTTCGAGTTGGCCAGCCCGACCAGGCCCGCAGGGTGGCGCGACGCCATCGGCATCATGATGGGCGCCTTCGCCATCGACGTGCAGGACGAGTTGCACGCAGCGTGGGCGGCGCTGCTCGCGGCCCGGGCCGACCCCGCCTTCCCGAAGGACCGACTCGCCGAGATGGAGCGCCTGTTCTACTCCTGGCCCCCCACCACCATGCCCGAGGGCGAAGTATTGGAGTTCACCCCGCAGACCGTGGGCCGGATCATCGCCGCGTGGAAGAACCCCAAGGACCCGCAGTTCCGCGCCCGGTGCGAGATCGCATACACCGAGTATTTCCGTGATGTCTACCGGCGCATCGCGGCGATGGGACGTTCGCCGCGATGAACCGGCGGGCCCGTATTCAACCGGCCTTTCGACTCGGGCCGGGGCCGCTCCCATCTACCACCGCCCCCCGATAACACCTCGTGATGCCATATACCCCACGCTATAGTGGGTTCAGCCGGTCGTCCTTTTTCACGAAGGAATCACCCATGTCGTCGCCGAAACCCAGCCGAGGGGCTCGCTGTGTGTTCTGGCTCGCGACGATCCTCACAACCACGGTGGCCGCGCAACCGAGCGACGTGCTGTTCGTCAACGCGGTCGCTCCCGGGGGCGGCAACGGGCGGTCGTGGGCATCAGCCTTCCGCGATCTTCAGTCGGCCCTCACCGCGGCGCGTGAGGACGGCGGCTTCAGGGAAATCTGGATCGCCCGCGGGACGTACATCCCGGGACCGACCGCCAACCCGATGCGCTCCTTCGATCTCGTCGAGGGCGTCACGCTTATCGGCGGCTTCGCGGGCTATGAGCGCTCGCCGATGGAGCGCCCGCCGACCGATGCTCTCACCGTGCTGTCGGGCGATGTGCGCGGGAACGATGATTCCGGCTGGGGCGATCGGCTCAACGACAACTTCGCCCGCGTGGTCTATGTCCCCGGCGTCAACGCCGGGCTGCGGAACCTGACCATCACCGGCGGGTTCGGGGCTTGGGGCGCGGGCGTCACGGTCGACGGCGGGCGTCTGTGCATGGTTGAGTGCCGGGTCGTGCGCAACTTCGGCAGGGTGGGATCCAATCCGGTGGAGCGGGTCGGCGGCGCCGGCCTGGCGGTCTACGGCGCCGGCACGCTCGAGATGACCCGCTGCCTCATCGCCGACAACATCGCCGGCGATGCCTCCACCGGCATCGGCACCGGAGCCAACGGCGGCGACGGCGGTGGCATCGTGTGCGAGGACGGCACGCTGGTCATGCACGCCTGCATCATCGCGGGCAACCGCGCCGGCAACGCGGGCACGGTCACCTGCGGCGCGGGATTCCCTCACCCCGGCATGTTGGCGGGCGACGGTGGCGGTGTGGCCGTGCGACGGGGCGCCGCCCTGCTGACCAACTGCATCTTCACGCGCAACGCCGCGGGCGCGGCCTATGAAGGACGGTGCTGCACCATCGGCTGCGGCGGCGAGCGCCCCGGGGGGCTGGGCGCGGCCGTCTTCGCCGAGCATTCGTCCCCGATCTCGCTGCTTCACTGCACCATCGCCTGGAACACCGTGAACCAGGACGTGCCGGACGCGGCGATCTGGGCCGATGTCTCATCCCCCGTGATGATCGAGAACTCGATTGTGTGGGGGCACTCCGGCGGCCAACCAACGGCGCAACTGGCCGCGCCCCAGGACCAGGTTGTGTCGCATTCGTGCGTGCAGGGCTGGACGCCCGCGCTGGGCGGGACCGACGTCATCGCCGCCGACCCCCGCCTCGAATGGACGCGCGGGGCGGACGGCGCGGCGGGCACCGCTGATGACACGCTCGTGCCGGGTTCGCACTCACCCTGCATCGACCGGGCGCTGCCCGTGCCCGGTGTGCCCACGGACGGCGCGGGGTTGCCACGGTGGATGGACGACCTGAGTGTCGTTGGCTCGGGGCCGGACATGGGTGCGCACGAGGCGTGGGCGTGCGTGATCGACGGCGATGGTGACGGTGTCTGCGATGCCCGGCAAATTATCGATGGAACGCTGTCTGATTGCAACGCCGACGGCGCCCCGGACCAACTGACCTCCGCCCCGCCGCCGCTGCCCGGCTCCGTGCTTCATGGAACGGGTGCATCGCTCGCCGCCGATGAGGGGTGGCTGATCGCGGGGTCGCCCGAATCAAGACGCGTTCTGATCTACCAGCGCATCGGCTCGGGGTGGGTGTTCAGCGCGTCGCTGGGCCCGCCCGACAGCCCCCCGGGGGATGGCTTCGGCGCGGCGGTGGCACTCTCCGGGCCGTTCGCCCTCATCGGCGCGCCCGGTGATGCGGCCGGGGGTGCGAACGCCGGCGCGATCCATGTCTACGAACGGCAGAGCGATGGGGCGTG
>DDSA01000187.1:0-45812 GCA_002343715.1 Phycisphaerales bacterium UBA2402
GCGATCGTTGGAACCCGATTCGAGGGCGGCTCGGCCCTGAACGCCCATGTCCCAGATCCGCTGCATGCCAAAGTCGAGATTGGTGGTTCCGATGGCCAGAAGGCGTCCCCGGTCGGACTCCTCAACAATGCGGCGGATGACGGGCTCGGAGAACTCGGCTTTGATGTCCCGCTTGAGACCATCGATCCTCATCAGAGAACGGTTGGCGGGCAGAAAGAAGAAAAGCCCGCGAAGGCTGATCCAGTCGGTGCTAGGTTCGCTGTACAGCACCACAGCGCGCTCGAGCGACTCACGATCGCCCAGGAACGCAAACGGAGCGAGCAGCGCCCCCGTGCTGACTCCGGTGACCAGGTCGAAAGAGGGCTTCTTCCACTTGGGGTCAGCGACAGTGCTCCAGCCAGAAAGAAACCCGGCACCGAAGGCCCCGAACTCGCCCCCGCCCGAGAGGATGAGCACGTCGAAGGTCGGCGGATCGCTGGTGCGTCCGGATAGAAAATCGGTCTGCTTCTGCTTCATCCGGGCCATGAACTGCTGCTCGGTCACCTTGCGGCGCATGGCGGACGCGTCGGTGTAGTCGATCCGACGCCGCACGAGTTCCTCATCAATCACGTGCTCGCGTTGCGCGGCACATCCGGCAAACAACGCGATGGTGGCGAGCGGCAGGGCCCAGATCGCCACGCTGCATCCGGAGCCGGCATACCTCGAATACTGTGCGTTCATCCGGGTACCCATGTGAGCGTGAAGTTTGTCCGCATGCGGCGACAGTATACCACAACATATTCCTTGAGAGGAGAACGATTCACTGGAACCACCGCACTCAATGGCGATTGCACACCCGGCGCTCTTCACGCTGCAACATGTGGGTTCACGGTGGTTCGGGGTTGTGCGACGCTGCCTTGCCGTTCCCACTACACTGCCATCGTGGTTGACTGCGCTCATTCAGGGGCTATGCTCGTCCGTTCGTGTTTGACACGGGTTCATACGCGAGATGAGGTAGCCTACTCTCGCCTCGCCTTCGAGATAGTTTCATATACGCTGTTGCTCACGCGCACCGCTTGCCGTGTGTGTCGGGTTGGGAGGTGAAAGACCGGTGAGACCTTTATGACCCTCGAACTCGGGATGATCCTTGCGTTCCTGGCCGCGGCTGTAGTGATGTTCGCGATGAACAAGCCGCGGATGGACGCTGTTTCCTTGATCATGCTCACGCTGATGCCTCTGACCGGGGTGATCACCATGGGAGAGGCGCTGGCCGGGTTTTCCGATCCCAACATCGTGCTCATCGCGGCCCTCTTCGTCATCGGCGACGGCCTCGTGCGCACCGGCGTGGCGCAGCGTCTCGGGGATTGGCTGACGGTCACGGCGGGCAATAGCGAGACTCGCATGATCGCGCTGCTCATGGTTGTCGTCGCGGGCCTTGGCTCGATGATGAGTTCCACCGCGGTGACCGCCATCTTCATCCCCGTGGCGCTGCGGATCGCGCATCAGACCGGCAGTTCGCCGGGACGACTGATGATGCCCCTCAGCACCGCGGCCCTCATCAGCGGCATGCTCACGCTCGTTGCCACGGCGCCGAACCTTGTGGTGAACAGCGAACTTATCCGACAGGGCCACACCGGCCTCAGTTTCTTCAGCCTCACACCCTTTGGCGTCCCGGTGCTCTTCCTGGGAATCGTCTACATGCTCATCGCCCGCCGATGGCTCCCGGCCGTGCCGGTGAAGGACGCGGCCGAGGCCGGGGAGGCGCCCGGAATCGCCAACTGGATCGAGGAGTACCGCCTGGCCGACCGCGAACGCCGCTTTCGCGTCGCGGAGGGCTCGTCCCTTATCGGTCGGCATCTCTCGGAACTGGACCTTCGCGCTACGGCCGGGGTCAACATCATCGCGATCGAACGGTCCGGACGCGTTGGGGCGAATCTGCTCCATCCGACCCCGCAGACCGAGCTGCGAGTCGGCGACACAATCCTTGTCGATCTTCCTGATCCCGAGGCGGCCGAGTTGCTCGCCCTCCCCGGACTTGAGCCTCTCCCGCTCGGCAGCGCCTACTTCAACGACCTCACCCAAGAAATCGGCATGGCCGAGGTCATTATCCCCACGGACTCATCCCTGGTCGGCAAGTCGTTGGAGGAGGCCAAGTTTCGCACACGCACCGGCCTCACCGTGATCGGCGTCAAGCACGGCCGGATCGCGGTCGGTCGCTGCATCACCCAGGAGCGCCTCAGCACCGGCGACACGCTCTTGGTCGTCGGAAGGTGGAAAGACATCAAGCGGATCCGCCCGGACGACTCGGGCGTGCTCATTCTCAGACTCCCCACCGAGGTCCAGGAGCTGCTCCCTGTCCCGGGCAAGGCCGCCTACGCCGTTGGCTGCCTGCTGTTGGTCATCGGACTCATGGTGAGCGGCGTTGTACCGAACGTGCAGGCGGCCCTGATCGGGTGCCTGCTCATGGGTGCCTTCGGCTGCGTCACACTCGAGAGCGCGTACCGCTGCGTTTCATGGAAGACGATTGTTCTCATCGTCGGCATGCTCCCGTTCTCCATCGCGCTCCAGCGCACCGGGGGAGTCGAGCTCGCCGCCGATGCGCTCATGAGCATCACCAGCGGCGCGGGTCCTCGTGTCGTGCTCATGTGTCTCTTCATCATCACCGCGTGCCTCGGGCTCTTCATCTCGAACACCGCGACCGCGGTCCTCATGGCCCCGGTCGCGCTCGCGGTGTCCTACGACCTTCATGCCTCGCCCTACCCCTTTGCGATGATTGTCGCGCTCGCCGCATCGACCGCTTTCATGACGCCGGTTTCATCGCCCGTCAATACTCTCGTCGTGACTCCGGGTAACTACAAGTTCGGTGACTTCGTCAAGATCGGCACTCCCTTCAGCATCGTTGTCATGATCATCGCGGTCCTGCTCGTTCCGGTTCTCCTTCCCGTGTTCCCGAAGTGATCGCGGTCCCCGGCGCCGCCCGAAGCCCGGCGATCTTCTTCAACTAATGGTGAGACTATGACCACAACTAGCCAAGAGCCCAGAGGCATGATGCAGAAGTTCCTCGCCGTGGTCGAACGGGTTGGGAACAAGGTGCCCCACCCCGCGGTGATCTTCCTGATCCTGATCGTCATCGTCATCGTCGGTTCAGCCCTGCTCCACCTGACAGGGACGAGCGTGACGATGCAGCTCATCAACCCCGAGACGCACAAGCCCGAATCCACGACGATCGCAGCCCGCAGCTTGCTGAGCAGCGAAGGCATCCGGTTCATGTACTCGACCGTGATCCCGAGTTTCATGAGTTTCACCGCCGTCGGACTCATCATCGTCGCCATGCTCGGCGTGGGCGTCGCGGAAGAGTCCGGCCTGGTCAAGGCGCTCATCCGCAAGCTCGTCATCGTCGCCCCCAGCAAACTGCTGATCTACATCCTCGTCTTCGTGGGCATCGTCTCCAGCATCGCAGCGGACGCCGGCTATCTGGTGCTCATCCCGCTCGCCGGCACGGCCTTCCTGAGCGTCGGGCGGAACCCGCTCGCGGGCATCGCCGCCGGCTTCGCCGCCGTTGCCGCCGCGTTTACCGTCAACATGCTCATCAAGCCGCTCGACGCGGTGCTCACGGAGTTCACCAACGACGCCATCCATATGGTGAACCCCGATCTGTCGATCGACCTCACGGCCAACCTGTGGTTCTCGATCGCGTCCGTCGCGATGTTGACGGTCCTCATCTCGCAGGTCAACAACCGCATCGTCGAACCCCGTCTTGGCACCTATAACCTCGACGCCGCCAAGCCAGACGCAGACGTCGCCGAGGCCGCCGGCGTAGCGCCCGACAAGCCCGCCGAGCCGACCGGGGACCTCAACCCTCAGGAAGCACGCGGGCTCCGCTGGGCCATCTTCGCGCTTGTCGGCGTTCTCGTCGTCTTCGCCCTGCTCACCCTCCCCGCCAACGCCCCCCTGCGCAACCCCGAAACCAAAGCCCTCATCGGCAACTCGCCCTTCATGAACGGGCTGATCGCCTTTATCTCCATCGCGTTCTTCGCGTCCGGCGCTGCGTACGGCCTGGGGTGCGGAAAAATGAAGTCCTTCGGCGACATCATCAAAGCCATGGAGAACGCTGTCAAGACCCTCGGCAGCCTTCTCTTCCTGCTCTTCATCATCAGCCAGTTCATCGCCTACTTCAACTTCAGCAACATCGGCACCATCCTCGCCGTCTCCATGTCCTCATCCCTCCAGTCCGCCAACATCGGCCCCCTCTGGCTCCTGCTGGGCTTTATCGTCGTCGTCCTCATCATCGACCTGCTCATCACCGGCGCCATCGCCAAGTGGGCACTCTTCGCCCCGATCTTCGTCCCGCTGCTGGTCAAACTCGGCGTCGATCCCGAGGCTGTGCTCGCGGCCTACCGCATCGCCGACTCGCCCATCAACGCGATCACCCCGCTCAACGCGTACTTCGCCGTGGTCGTTGTTTTCTGCCAAAAGTATGACAAGAACGCCGGCATCGGAACCGTCGTAGCGCTGATGCTGCCCTACGTCATCTGGATCACGATCGTCTGGGTCCTCATGTTCGTCGTGTGGTTCCTCCTCGGCCTGCCCTTCGGGCTTTGAACAACGCAGGCCCTGGCCGGCGATATCTACTGACACCAACTACATTCCCCTCCCCCATCACCGCACCCATTCTCTGCAACCGGAGCGCACTCATGAGTAAGGCCGTGTTCGACATCGATACCAAAGCAGCGGAAGACCGTCTCATGCGATACCTCGCGATCGAGGGGCAGAGCGGCGAGGAGAAACTCATCGCCGAAGCCATCATCGACGACCTCAAGTCGATCGGCGTGCCCGCCTCCGCCTGCCGCTTTGACGACGCCCACAAGAAGATCCCCCTGCCCGCGCAGATCGGAAATCTCTTTGTTTCCCTCCCCGGCACCCGCAAGGGGCCCGGCCTGGTCTTCGCCACCCACATGGACGTGGTCCCGCTCTGCAAGGGTGCCAGGCCCAAGCGCAAGGGCAACCGCATCTTCCCGGAAGGCACCACCGCCCTCGGCGGCGACAACCGCACCGGCTGCGCCGTTCTTTCCACCCTCGCCCAGACCCTACTCCAGTCAAAGCTCGACTACCCCCCCATCACCCTCCTCTACACCGTCCGCGAGGAGAGCGGCATCCAAGGGGCCGAGCACATGGACCCCTCATTGCTTAACGGCGCCAAGACCTGCTTCAACTTCGACGGCAAGTCCGCCGCTGACCTCATCACCGGCGCTGTCGGTGCACAAAGCTGGGAAGTCCATATCCACGGCAAGGCCTCCCACGCCGGCGTCTCTCCCGAGAAGGGGATCTCGTCCACGCTCGTCGCCGCCATCGCCCTCGCCGAGGTGAAGCGCGGTGGTTGGTGGGGCAAGGTCAAGAAGCAAAGCAACCGCGGCACCAGCAACGCCGGCATCTTCGCCGGCAAGGACGGCAAGCCAGCCGGAGATGCCACCAACGTTGTTACCGATTACGTCTACGTACGCGGCGAGGCCAGAAGCGCGAACGCTCGTTTCGCCGCCGAGATCACCGCCGCCTACAAGGCCGCGTTCGCCAAGGCCGCGGGCATGGTGAAGGACGACCGCGGCGGCCGTGCCAAGGTCAAGTTCACCGGGAAAGCCCAATACCCGCCCTTCAACCTTCCCGAGTCCGCTCCGGCCGTCAAGCACGCCAAGCGCGCTGCTGAGATGCTCGGGCTCAAGCCGACTTGCGTCTTCTCCAACGGGGGCCTCGACGCCAACTTCTTCGCCAAGCACGGACTGTCGACCGTCACACTCGGCGCGGGCCAGCACGAGATTCACACCGTCAAGGAGTTCGTCGAACTCGCCCAGTTCGCAGAGGGTTGCCAGATCGCCGTGGCTCTCGCGACACTCAAGGCGTAAAGCAGAAATGCCAACGATGCCGTTTCGTTGGGCTGGCGCTTTCGGTGGTTCCTAGACCGCTTCTTCTGCCCCACCTGCCAACTTCGCCGGTGAGGTATTCTGCGCCGCCTCATTGTCGCCACCATCCTGGACCGCCCGCCTGGGCGGCTTCGCGTCCGGAATGACAGTCCGCGTCGCCCTGCCGACCTTCAACTGCCCCAGTTTCAGCCACTCCGTGACAAACCTGTACAACGAAGCCCCCACGAGCGTGCCCAGGGCCAGCGACGAGAAGATATACGTCGCGTTGATCAACTCCTGGATTCCCGCGGCATAGTCCGTCATCATCCGGGTCACGCTCAGCAGCCCCATCGCGCCAGGCACCAGCAGCCAAAAGCACGGCAGAAATGTGACCATCGATGGCGGTCCCTTGAACCGCGTCTGGATCAAATACCCGAGAGGCGTCGCGACCAGCATCCCGAAAAATCCGCTGACCAGCCCGCCGAAATGCTCGGCGGCGAGCCGCTGTGACTCGAACGTGACGGCGACGGATAACAGCACCCACGGCAACGCGTTCCGCGGCGCAGACCCGTGAAGGCAAACCCCAAGGCCGAACACCAGCACGCCGATCCACTTACCGCCGATCAGAACGGTCGTCCCTTCAGTCGCCGCGAGCAGGTCCACGGGGTTGTACCCCACCAGCGCCGCTCCCGCCGCCAGCCCGAACGCCAGAAGCACCAGTTGAACGAACCCATTCATCAATCGGCTCGTCCCGCTCACCATGTCCCCATACGCCAGCTCGATCATCCCGAACGTCAGCATCGCACCGGGAAGGAAGGTCACCAGCGGCGGCACGAGCGCGTGCAGCGGGTCGACCGGCAGACCGTACCGCACCGCGATGAACACCGCCGTGGAGACCAATGTGGCCGCCACCACCGACAGAGGCGCGTCCAACACTGCTTTGTTGGCGCTCACTTCCTTGAGTAGCGCGACGAACAAGCCGAGCGCCGCCGCCGTCAACACGTTCGCGACAGTCGGCATGAGCACCAACGCCAGCCCCAATGTAAACAGTACATGCCCCACGACCCTCAACCACATGCCGAAACGGGGCGGCTGGCGCATGATCTTGTTCAGTCGCTCCAGCCCAGCCTTCGGTTCGACCTCGCCGCGCTGGGCGGAATCGCCCAGCGTGTACACCTCGGCGATCTGGTCGAGCCTCAGGCCTCGCTGCGGACCCTCACTGATCGACACGTGTTCCTTCGTGCCGTCGTGCATTGTGATGAATATCGCCGTGGGAAACGCTACAACGCGCGAGCGACGCATCCGGTTCGCCGCGGCGATTCGACGCAGAAACAGCTCAACCAGGGCGGTCTGTTCGCCGCACGCCAAGTATGCCTGCGCCAGCCGGAACATGAAGTCCATAAGCTCGGGGGCATCGACTTTCGGTGTTGGAGCCGCCATGAACCAGCATCGCCCTTTCGTACAAACCCACGTTAGTATACCGGAGGCGCACATCACTCGCTCCGCGTCGGGCTGCTTTCAACGGACGCAGCAACCAACTGTCCAGCCAAGAAACTCGGGGCGTTACGCAACGCGGTCATCGCGGGCAGGCACACACCGAGCCTTTGCAGCCGGGAATGATCGGGTCAACCCGGAACGGATGGCGCCTGAAGCGGCTGGTGAAAGTATGTTTCTTCCCGGAACTCCGGGAACAGCCTCAACTGTCAGCGTCAGGACGAGCAGCAACTCCGGGGTACCTTGTAGTTGCCAGCAGCAAGTCATTACAGGAGTCAGCCATGTTCGAGGGAGAGTCTATCGGCGGGTACCGCATCGGATGGCGGAGTTCATCGCAAGGCTCTGCGCCACGGTCCCCATCGAGCGCGTGTCTGGTTTCATGGAGATGGGTTGGGACGTGGTGATGTCGATCCACAGGAAGTACCTCGAGCTGGTGCTCGGGCCGCCGAAACCGACGGGATCACCCGGACCGCGATGTCGAGTTCGCCATATGCAAAGGCCGTCGGGATGACACAGTCAAGATGAGCGTGCCGACCAGGCGCGTGCTGCGGGACACGGAGGGAAGAGGCCGAAGTCAGGGGGGTCTGCCGTCTGGCCAATTTCGTGAACGAGTTCTTCAGAATCGCGGCCAAACACGGCCGAGACCCATCGGGAATACGGCAGGAACGAAGTCGGACGGAGAGACCGTGCATCATCGGCAACTCAGCCCGCACCGAACTACGCACGCCGGCTCCGGACTGACTCTCGTCCACGATCGCGCGAGTTCCCTCCGACTCGCCGCGGGCCACAAGCGATCTCCCTGCATGAGCAACATGCACGTTCGGCTGGGAGCTCGGCATGCAAGTCAATGATGTTCCAGCATGGCGGACTCTTCACATCCGGAGAGATGAGCCTCAGGGGATTCGGGTATCACCCGCGCAACGTGTCTGCTTACTTGTCTTCCCTCGCGGCCTGAACCCCTGCGGTTGCCTCGGCCTTGCTCTTAAGGAGCACAACAGCCGCTTCGAGTTGAAGGTCGATTCCTTTCTCAAGAAGATCGTCGGGGTTTGCTTCCTTCAGGAATGCCGCCTTGGTTTTGCCACCTTCGTCCAGGGCGATCACGTCGGCATTTCGCCGGATCGTCAATGCATCGACGGTCTGCTTGGGGAGCATCTCGACGGTGAAGTTGGGCTGCACACCCCACTCGGTCGCACCGGGCCGGCGGTGGATGATCCGCCTGTCGGGGAGCATGTAGTACGCCGTCGTGAGTTTCATGCGAGCTTCGGGAGTAAGTTCCCAGACATTCTGGACGCTGCCTTTTCCGAAACTGCGGGCGCCCAGCACGAGTAGGTCGAGGTTGCCGTTGAGCGGACCATCCTTCTGGTATGCCTGGACCGCTCCCGAAACAATCTCAGAAGCCGATGCCGAGCCTTCATTGATGAGAACGACAACCGGCAGATTCGCCAGCGTCGCCTGGCTGGGCATGGCGTACTCGGGCTGGTCGATCACCCCGCCCGGGCCTTGCATCATCACAACGTACCCCCCGCTGACATTGATGAAACGACGGCTGATGCGCACGGCCTGGTCGAGCAACCCGCCGGGATTGAAGCGCAGGTCGAGGACCAGACCTTTGAGGCCGTTCTTCTTCATGGTGCGGACCGCGGCGTCGAACTCCTTGCCTGTGGTGTCTGCGAACTGGGTGAGCCGGATGTATCCGATCCCCGAGTCCTTGTCGATGAACCACTCCCAATCGTCTTCCTTCGCGCCCGAACGCTTCCATCCTTTGACGGTGGCGACATTGATGACGGAGCGCCGGAGCGTGAAGTCCTTGAGTTCTGCCGGGGACTTGCCCGAGTCATCAGGCCCAGCGTTTTCAGTTTTACGTTCCATCGTCAGCGTGACCTGGGTCCCCTCGGGCCCGGTGATTACATCAACGGCTTGATCGAGTGACAACCCGAACACATCGCGCCCGTCCACACGCTTCAGGATGTCGCCCGGATGCACGCCGGCTCGGTGCGCGGGCGTGCCTTCCAGGGGTGTGACAACACGGATGTTTGATTGCTCATCGTACTCGATCTGAACGCCGACCCCGACGAAACTGCTCTGGGTCATCTTGTTGAATCGCCGCAGTTCATCCGGCCAGATAATGGCCGAGAACTCGTCGAGTTTGCTCATGGCCCCGTTGCCGAACTCGTGGTACAGGGCCTGCACCGGGACGCGGATCGTCTCGTCGTTGGCGAGACGGACCGCGTTCACCACCGCCTCGATGCCCGCCAAGTCAACGGGCTTGGAGGCACCACGCAGCCTGGCTTCCTGAGTTTCGACCGCGGCTACAAACGCGTCACGATTGGCGGCTTCGCCGAGGCCCGGAAAAACCACGCGGAGGTCCGTGGTCGTGGCCATGGTCTTGACCGCTTCCAGCCCGCCGAGGAGGATCGTCGTGAGAGAGACCTGCTCCTTGTGCTGGCGGGTGCGGGTCAGCGCGGTGACCAGCATGGCCCGGTTGATGCTCGCGAGCTTCGTCTGAAAGTCATCCCCGAACTTGTTGTACGGGGGGATGGCCTCCTCGCCGGCGGCTTTCTGCCGGGCAGCTCGGAGTTGCCAGAGTGTCTCGGGAGCGTAGAGACGCAGCATCTCCAACCGCTGCGACATCCGACGCACATCGGCTTTATACGTTCCAGTCTCTTCCATCAGCGTGTTGAGAAGGGCGAAGAGTTCGTACGCCGCGAGAATGTCGCCCGAGACCTCCTGTTCACGAGCCGTCCTTTCGGCCCGTTCGATCAGTTCTCGGATCGCTGGTTCTGTGACCACCGCGTCTTTGTCCGTGGCGAGCAGTTGAAGTTCCGTTGCCGAGCGCAGCGACTTCGCCATCGTGAATGGCGTCTGCTCGCCCGCCAGCGACTTCGCCATCGCCTCACGAACCTCAGAGGTGCGCTTCACCCGATCCGCTTCGCGTTGAGCAATATGTTCTTTCAGCTTCGCCGCCGCCAGCGCAGCGCCCCCGCCGGTCTTGGTTGCCACGTTGTCCAGGGCCTCGCTGAATCGGGTCCAGTCCCCCGCTCGCGCCCCGCCCCACAACTCATGAGAGAGATCACCGGCAGTGTTCGCGGCCGCGACGGCCTGTGCAGACCCGGTCGATGCGGACAATGCAACCGCGGCGGCCCCGAGCAGGGCGAAGATCTTTCGTGAGCGAATCCGATGGGGCATGAACATTCTCCGGGTGTGCGCGGCCTGAATTTCGGGACCTACCTTTGACTACTACTGATTCCATCGGCCCCTTGTTCCGTCACCATCACGGTCTGCACCGAACGGCGAGGTCACGCTAATGATATCGGACGAGATAGGCGAGCAGCGGTGAGTCTCTACCCGCCCGGCTTCTTTCGACTTTCTGAAGGTTCCATCCGCGAGCCGGGGGCCGCCTCGAATGCATCCTGTTGTTCCGCCGCGCAAGGCGGTACACTCCACCACAATCCAGGAACCTCCCATGCCCACAATCAATCCCGGAGTCTTGTTCGTCATGGCCATGACCGCGGCCGCAATCACACACACAACGGCGCAGGAACGGTACCGACAGCCCTCCGATGCCATTACCCGGGTTCTCGACACACCCCCGACGCCCGGGGTTTCCCTCAGCCCGTCGAATGAGTACGTTCTCCTGCTTCACCGAACCGCGCTTCCTCCCGTCGCCGACCTTGCCGAGCCGATGCTGCGCCTTGGGGGTAATCGCATCAACCCCGCGACCAACGGGCCGCACGGGCCGCGTCGGACCGTCGGCTTGACGCTACGCTCGGTCGCAACCGGCCATGAACGACCGATCACTCTCCCCGATGGGGCGAATCTTGGAGGTATCTCATGGTCCGCTGACGGCGCGCGAGTCGCGTTTACCAACACTGTTACCAACGGCGTTGAACTCTGGGTGCTGAATGTCGGTGAGGCGGAAGCAAAGCGCCTCGCCGGAGCGCAGATCAACGCGGCGGCGGGCGGCGCCCGCTGGATGCCCGATCAGCGGCACCTGCTGGTCGATTTTCTTCCCGAAGGAAGAGGGCCGATGCCATCACCCCTGAAGTCGCCGGAGGGGCCGGTTACGCAGGAATCGAGCGGCGTCTCGGCCCCGGTGAGAACCTATCAGGATCTTCTCCAAAACGCCCATGATGAGTCCGTGTACGACTGGGTGATGCGGTCGCAACTCGCGATCGTTGACGCGACCACGGGTGACCGCCGCGACGTTGGCAAGGCCGCGATCTTTACCCAGGCCACCCCCAGTCCATCCGGCGAGTTTCTGCTCGTCGGTAGGACTGTTCGGCCCTATTCGTACGCCGTGCCGGATGGTCTCTTCGCACAGGAGTGGGAGGTATGGCACTCGGCCACGGGCAAGGTTGTGAAGAAACTGACGAGCGTGCCACTGCGGGAGAATATCCCGACACAGGGTGTCCAGACAGGGCCGAGAAGTTTTGGCTGGGTTGGTGTTCGCCCGGCCACCCTGGAGTGGGTGGAGGCACTAGACGGCGGTGACCCGCGTGCCAAGGTGCCGCACCGCGATCGTGTGATGCTGCTGTCGGCTCCGTTCACAGCGGAACCGACCGAGTTCCTCCGCCTGGCTCATCGCTTCAGCGGGATGATGTGGCTCGAGCCCGCAACACCCGACGGCGAAAGCCTCGCCCTGGTGAACGAGTTCGAGCGTGAGCGTCGCTGGACCTACACGAGTCTGGCCACCCTGAAGGCGGGCGGCACGGAGCGCCTCGGGGATCCCCGTCCGGTCTTTGACCGTTCCGTGAACGACCGGTACAACAACCCGGGCAGCCCTGTCATGGAGCGTTTGCCGAACGGACGCACGGTGGTCAAGGTTCAGAAGGGTTTCATCTTTCTTCGTGGACAGGGCGCCACGCCCGAAGGGGACCGCCCCTTTCTCGACCGCCTGAGTCTTTCAGATTTTTCCATCGAGCGGCTGTGGCGCAACACGGGCGAGGAGTACGAGACGGTTCTGGATGTGCTGGATTCAGAGGAAGGCTCGATCTCGATGATCACTTCGCTCGAAACCCCAACAACTCCGCCCAACCTGTACTCTCGACGCCTCCCAGACGGTGAACGAAGGGCGATCACACAGTTCTCTGATCCACTCCCGGCGCTCCGCGAGATCAAGAAACAGATTGTCACCTACAACCGCGACGACGGCACACCGCTCTCGGCCACGATGTATACACCCCCGGGGCACACGCCCGGCACTCGGCTTCCGCTCATCATCTGGGCCTATCCGAACGAGGTATCCGATGCTTCGACCGCGGGCCAGGTGGACGGGTCGCCGTATCGCTTCACACAGATCGGCGGATCGTCGCACCTCTTCCTGACTCTTGCGGGGTATGCGGTCATGGACGATGCGTCGATGCCCATCGTCGGCGACCCTGAAACGGTGAACGACACCTTTGTCGCGCAGATACTCTCGAGTGCCGCCGCGGCGATCAAAAAAGCCGACGAGATGGGCATCGGCGATCCAACCCGAGTGGGCGTGGCGGGTCACTCCTACGGGGCCTTCATGACAGCGAACCTGTTGGCGCACGCGCCCCCGGGGATGTTCCGCGCCGGGGTCGCCCGCAGCGGTGCGTACAACCGGACGCTCACACCCTTCGGGTTCCAATCCGAACGGCGTTCCTATTGGGAGGCCCGCGATGTATACGCCACACTCAGCCCTTTCACCTACGCGGATCGTCTCAAGACTCCCATCCTCTTTATTCATGGTCAGATCGACAACAACCCCGGCACTTTCCCCATCCAGAGTGAGCGCATGTTCCAGGCGGTCAAGGGTCAGGGCGGCACCGCCCGCCTTGTGATGCTCCCCTTCGAATCGCACGGCTATATGGCCGCCGAATCGGTGAAGCATGTGCTGGCCGAGATGATCGATTGGTTCGACAAGTATGTCAAACCGATGGCGTCCGAAGGCGGGGGTGGCTGAAAGTCCTGGAACCCGACGTAACTGTGTCTACAGAATCCGCTTCCTCCATCCGGGTTGACCGCACAGAAACGATGTCGGAAGGCTTCGTCAGAGGCTTACGACCCTGTGTCCGCTGTACCTACGACCTCAGGGGCCTGGCCCTGACATCCAACTGCCCCGAGTGCGGTTTGCCTGTTGCGGACTCGCTCCGGGGAATTCTGCTCCAGTACGCCGCGTCGGAGTACATCCGGGCAATCCGAACCGGGTTCACCCTAATCCTGACGGGTATCGCGATTTCGATTGTCCTGATGCTTGCCGGGATGGCCCTTGGCGTTGTCGCTTCGGTCGCTGCGGTGGGCGGCGGTATTCCCGGTGTGACGCGTTTGCAGTTGTTGCTCGAGATGCTCATGGGCGGTGTATACCTGATCATTCTGGTCGGGTATGTGCGTGCAACCTCACCCGATCCGGGCTACACGGGCGCCGAATCTCCGCGTGCAGCGCGCCGGGTGGTGCGGGCGGTCGTGGTGATTCAGGGCACGCTCCAAGTCTTGTACGTGCTCCTGTCGATGAGAGTCAATCACGGCATCGGGCCGCTGCCGATGCAGCCCGCCACGTATCTGTTCTATGCCGTCAGTTTTCTGAGTTTCATCGCATGGTCCGTTCAGTTTTTCGCGATGATGCGCTACGTCAGATGGCTCGGGGCGCGGGTTCCCGATTCACACATCATCCGCAGGTGCACCACCTACTCGTGGCTCTTGCCGTTGCTGACCACGGTCGGGGTTCTGGCGGTGGGCCTGGGACCGCTGATCGCCCTCATCATGTACTGGAACCTGCTGGACCGCGTCCGCAAGCATCTGCAGTCGATCGAGCGAAGCGGCACGCCGGCGAACCTGCCCAGGATGCTCGCCTGACGGGCACAAGTCGCCTTGCTTTTCTTGAGCGGCCCCCCTTGTCGGACTCCGTGTCCCCTGTATGATTTATCGTGGCCCGGGCGGCGCGTGGTGGTGATGCGCCGGTCAACGGATCGCCGAAAGGGCGGAGTGAATCGCCCCAACGCGAGCAGCGCCATTCGCGGCCAGCGCACAGCCGCGACGCGGCGGGAGTTCCGCCCGTTTCCAAGGCGTCGTTCACGCGGCCCGATGCGGGCCGCTCGATCCGTTCCCAGTCACCGGGGCCCGCCCACACGGCCCCCCCCGAGCGCACGCCTCGATGGCCACACTCTCCACTTCCCGCTCCGCGTTCCTTCATGGTCAATGGACCGCCGCCGATTCCGCCCAGTTGTACGGCATCGCCGACTGGGGGAAGGGGTATGTCGGCGTCAACACCCACGGTCATACCACCGTTATGCCGACAAAGGACGCCGGCAAGCAGATCGATCTGCACGAGGTGGTCGAGGGTCTCAAGGAACGGGGCATTCACACACCCGTCCTCCTGCGGTTTAACGACATCCTGACTCACCGTCTGCGCGAAATCCGAAAGGCCTTCGACGATACGATGGCCGAGCAGGGCTACAAGGGCGGGTATTCGTGTGTTTACCCGATCAAGGTGAACCAGCAGCGGCACGTCTGCGAGCAGATCGCGGGCCTGGCCGTGGAACTCAACTTCGGCCTTGAGGCGGGCAGCAAACCCGAACTCCTCGCCGTCCTGGGGCTTTCCGCCGTTGCCGGGGGGCCCGGCGTGAACGGGATGCCGATCATTTGCAACGGTTTCAAGGACAGCGAGTTCATCGAGACCGTCATCCTGGCGACCAAACTCGGGCGGAACATCATCCCCGTCGTCGAGAAGTTCAGCGAACTGGAGTTGGTGGTCAAGCACGCGAAGTCGTACAACGTGCGGCCCAAGATCGGGTTACGCGTGAAACTCTCGGCCCGCGGGGCGGGTCGGTGGGAAGGCTCGGCGGGCGCCCGAAGCAAGTTCGGTCTCTTTGTATCCGAAGTCCTCAAGGCCGTGGAGTACCTCAAAGGTCACGGCATGCTGGATTGCCTGAACCTGATCCACTGCCACGTGGGCAGCCAGTTGTATGACATCCGCGTGCTGAAGAACGCCGTGAATGAACTCGCGCACGTCTACTGCGAACTCCACAAGATGGGGGCCGGCCTGACCATGCTCGATATCGGCGGGGGCATGGGCGTCGATTACGACGGGAGCCAATCGGCCTGGTCCAGCAGTATCAACTACAGCGTCACGGAGTACGCCGCGGATGTCGTCTACCGAGTCAAAAGCGTGTGCGAGGATGCGGGGGTGCCCCACCCATTGATCCTCTCCGAATCCGGTCGTGCCATGGTGGCGTACTCAAGCGTTCTCATCATCGATGTGCTGGGCACCAGCCGATTCGAGAGCCAGCCCGATCTTCCGGCGATCGAGGCCTCCATGGCCGCGGAGGCGGCCAAGGGGGGCGAGGTGCCCCAGCCTGTGAAGGATCTGCTCGACACGTATCGGAACATGACCGACCGGAACGTGACCGAGAGTTACCATGATTCCACTCAGGCCCGCGATGAGGCGATGAGTCTGTTCAGCCTTGGTTACATGAGCCTCCCGATGAGGGCCGCGGCGGAGCAGCTCTTCTGGGCCATCGGGCACAAGATTCTTGATAAATGCTCGAAGAAGGGAGAACTGCCCGACGAGTTCGAGGCGCTCCCCGAACTGTTGAGCGACATCTATTTCTGCAACTTCTCGCTCTTCCAATCCATGCCCGACTCCTGGGCGATCGACCAACTCTTCCCGATTGTTCCCATCCACCGACTCAACGAGGAACCCACGCGCCGCGGCATCCTGGGCGATATCACCTGCGACAGCGACGGCAAGGTGGACCACTTCGTCGACAAACGCATCGACAAGAAAATCCTGGAGTTGCACGAAGTGCGGGACCTGCCCGGCGATGGCGCGGGCGTGGAGCCGTACTACCTCGGCGTCTTTCTGCTCGGCGCGTACCAGGAGATCCTCGGCGACCTTCACAACCTGCTCGGGGACACGCACGCCGTCCACATTTCCCTCGATGAGTCCGGCGACTGGGAGATCGAGGAGGTGATCGAGGGCGACACCGTCGAAGAAGTCCTGTCGTACGTGCAGTACGACCCCGAGGATCTCAAGCGCGCCATGCGTCTGGATATCGAGGCCGCGTGCCGTCAGGGTCGCCTGACCCTGGGCGAAGGCAAGAGTCTGCTCAAGTTCTACGACGACGGCTTGGAGGGGTATACCTACCTGGAGGAGTAGTTTCTTGCCCGGGGCAAGTCACACTTTCTTCGGCCTCTGTATCCCGTAACGCCCGAGCATTCGCAGCAAGCCCCGCACACAAGGACACATCATGCATCCCGTTTCACGCAGAGAAGCCGTCAAACTTACGGCGATCGCCGCTGTCCTGCCGAGTTTTTTCGTTCGTGCTGCGCCTCGTAGCGGATTGACCAACCCCGTGCTAGGTTCGGGTGAACATACGTACGAGTGCATCCATGACTGGCTGAAGCCGCCCGAGGGCCTCTCCTGGGGTGACACCCATGGTCTGGCGCAGGATTCCAATGGCCTTCTTTATGTCGCTCATACTGTGGGGCCGCAGAGTTCCAAGCCCGATGCGGTGGTCGTCTTTGATCCGAGCGGTACGTTCCTCACCGCCTGGGGCGCGGAGTTCCGCGGCGGGGCGCACGGCCTGGATGTCCGCCGCGAAGGCGATGATGAGTTCCTGTACCACTGCGACACCCGCCGACGTCTTGTGGTCAAGACCAGCCTGAAAGGTGAGGTCGTCTGGCAGCGTGAATATCCGAAAGAGTCGGGCAAATACGAATCCGCAAACCAGTACTGCCCCACCAATGTCGCCTTCCTTCCGAGCGGGGATCTGCTCATCGGTGATGGCTACGGATCGAGTTTTGTGCATCAGTACTCTTCATCCGGGGAGTACAAGAAGACGCTGATCCAGCCCGGCAAGGACACGGGGCGGGTCTCCTGCCCTCACGGGCTATGGGTTGACGATCGAACGAGCACCCCCCGCCTCGCGGTTGCTGACCGGGGCAACCGTCGTATCCAGTACTTCACGCTCGACGGTGAACATCTCGGGTTCGTGACGGCGGGCGTGCGGATGCCCTGTCACTTCATGACCCAAGGGGATCTGCTGCTTGTTCCCGACCTCGAGAGCGTCATCACCCTGCTCGATAAAGACAACAATGTTCTTGTTCACCTCGGCGACGGTCACCCATCCGGGCTTCGCGGCAAGCCGCGGACGGAGTTCATTCCGGGGAAGTTCATCCACCCGCATACCGCCATCTTCCTGAACAACGGCGATATTCTCGTGGCGGAATGGGTCCCCATCGGCAGGATCACGCTCCTGAGACGCGTTGGCCGATGATCCGCGCTGCATGCAAACGCTCGGTGTTCATATGCCCGATTCCTGCCTTGTTACAACTCTCGCGTTGTCGATCGACCCCGAGTCGATAAGGCGCGTCTTCGGGCGTCTCCACCCCGTCCTGGTACACTTCCCGATCGCGCTGCTCATCGTGGCCGGCATGGTTGAGCTCTGGCGCTTGATCTTGCGGCGCGATCGCCCCTCCCCCACCGCGCTTACCTGTTGCGGCATCGGGGTGATGATCGGCCTGCTCGCCGCGGCATCCGGCTGGATCAACGCCGATGCGGAAACCCACAGCGCCAGGCTGACACAAACCATGGAATGGCACCGTTGGCTGGGCATCGGTGCTTGCGTCCTGGGCGTGGCGGCATGGACCTGCGGTATGTTGGCCAGGAATCCCAGCCGCGAGTACGTTCGACGCTGGTGGTGCTTCCTGCTATTCTCCGCTGCGGGCACGGTCGGGTTCACCGGGCATCTGGGCGGGAACATGGTCTGGGGTGAGGGGTACATCTTTGCCCCTCTCGCACGCGCCTTTGAACAACTCGACCGCGTACCCGCTCAGCCAGCCCCTGATCGACGCAGACTCGCCCCCGCTGGAACAACGCTCATCATCAACTTCGAAACGCAGGTCCGCCCCATTCTCATCGCCCGATGCGTCGAATGCCACGGCGAGAGTTCGGCCAAGGGTGGTCTGAGACTCGACGAACTCTACCGAGCGTTTGACGGTGATGAGGCACTCTGGTCCATCAGCCCAGGGAAGCCCGATGACAGCGAGTTCATATACCGAATCAAACTGGGCACAGAGTCCGAGGACCGAATGCCACCGGAGGGATCACCCCTCACGCCCGGCGAGATAGGCATCCTCCAGCGATGGATCGCCGAAGGTGCTTTCGAGGGCGTTGCGGACGAATAGGCATTTGGCCCGTGGAGCCTCGTTCTCCGTTCCATTCAAAAAATGACCGGCCCGGATCACGCTGACCCGGGTCGGTCCACAGTGGAGAATGCTCGGCGTCCGTGCGATTCAGGCCCATGCTTCCCGAACGAGCCGGGCACCGAGCGAGATTCCGCCCCCCTCTCGTCAAGGGCGGATCATTTCGTGCATCGCCGGCTGTTTCACCGACGCTTCCGCCGCATCAATGCGGCCAGACCGGCACCCGTCAGAGCCATTCCACCCGGCGTTGGAACGGTCGAGGTCGAGACGTGGACGTTGTCCAGTCCCCAACTTTCATCGTTGATGTCCTGAAGTCCCAGAGCCGCGAACCGGATGGTCAGACCGTCCGCGGGAGCAATGAAGGAGAAGTTCATCCGCCACGTCGCGTCGAGCGGGAAGTTGGTAGGGCCGTAGGTGTAACCGAGTGTGTCGTTGTAGAGCGCTCCCCAGCGGCTGGGGTGCGCATCAACGCCGGCCACATCCGGGTATGACATGCGGTGACGGCTGAGGGGATCGCCCACCGAGAAGGTAGAGGCCAGGAGGATCGGCCCGCTGTCGATCGAAACGGTGAAAATGTCAGGCCCAGGCCCGCCGCCGCCGTCGTTGCCGTCCCAGGTGCGGATCGCGAGGAAGTCAAAGGTGAGGTTCACCTGCTCGCCACGACGCACATCGGCCAGGCTCAGGGACACACTGTCGTTGGCGAACTGTCCCAGGAACAACTGCCCACCGAGCGGGGCTGTTTCGACGTGCCTGTGGGACCATTCCGGGCCGGCGATGCCGGACTGGAAGTTGTTGCTGTAGTTCACATCGGCAAAGGCATGACCCGCGCACACCGCCGAAGCGATGAGCGCCCGAACAAGAGTCCGTTCCATTTTGATATTCTCCCGTGTGCTCCGTGGCCCCCCAGCGAGCCGTTTCTCCAAGAACAATGTGCGCTACAAAATCAAGATCGGCTACAAATTCCGCTCAGAATTCTCACTCTTTCTGCACGAATAGACCGGATAATCGTGCTGTAAACGATTGCGGAAGCCCACCCCTGGTCAATTCACGTCATTTCGAGGCTTCGTTTTGCCCCCAACACCCCCGAACTGGTGCATTCATTCGGGCGTACTCCACAAAAACACCGGTTCGGCGTTGACAGGTTCTCGAACTCTTGCTAGTCTTTGGACCCGGATTCTTCCAGCGATGTTCCAACGAACTACGAATCTAGACCGCCCGATCAAGCCCCAGAGCCGGGGTTCGGGGGTCTCGTCGCTCAAAGCCTGCAAACTCGTGAAAGCCAAAGGCGTCAAACGCCCGGCCTTCGCCCCTGTTTGCGGCTGAGAATCACACTCAGTTTCACGCGAGCAAATCGGGCCTGCCGGGATTCAACCCCGCAGGCCCGTTGTGTTATTCACATTCCCAAGGCGATCCCTGATCTCGTTCGACACTCACAAGGCACCAAACGCATGAATACTCAGACTCCCAACCCGTCCGCTCTTATCGTCGAATGTCCGTCGTGCGCCGACACCGTCACACTGACACGCCGCCCCTTGTGCGGAGAGGTCGTTCGCTGCGGCGGGTGCGCGGTCGAACTCGAAGTCGTCAGTATCGAGCCGCTCCGCGTTGAAGAGGCACCGCAGGTACAGGAAGACTGGGGGGAATAAGAGCTGGGGGTGGCGTTCGAAGCCCCTCGCTCGATCGAGGGGCCGGTCGGGCGGACTTTTGCACCCCCGGCTCCGCCCCATCTTGCGCTGCATTGTCCTCGTTTCGGTTCGAACCTCTCCTGCACTCAGACCTTCTCATCCCTATGCGCATCGCCATACTCCACTCACGAATTCGCGTTGAGGAACGCCTTCTGGCCGAGTCCTTCCAAGCACGCGGCATTGCGTTCGATCTGCTCGATGTTCGTCAAGCCGTGTTCGACATTCACGAACCCGGCGGATTGACTGAATACGACGCCGTATTGGAACGCTGCATCAGTCAGACACAAGCCGTTGCCGCGACGCGTCTCTTTGAACGCTTCGGCATCCCTTGCATCAACACGCCCGCCGTCATCGAGACATGTGGTGACAAACTCACCACCTCGTTGCGTCTGGCGGAATCGGGTGTGCCGACACCGAGGGTGCGCATCGCACTCGGGGGAGACTCGGCCTTGCACGCGGTCGAACAGATGGGCTACCCGTGTGTTCTCAAGCCCGCGACCGGCTCGTGGGGCAGGCTGCTGGCCCGAGTTCACGACCGTGATGCCGCAGAAGCCGTCATCGAGCACAAGGAAACACTCGGCGGCCCGCAGCACGGCATCTTCTACGTTCAGGAGTTCATCGACAAGCCGGGACGTGACCTGCGCGTCTTCATGGTCGGCGACGAGGCCATCGCCGGGATCGTGCGCGAGAGCGAGCACTGGATCACCAACACGGCCCGGGGCGGGCGTGCAGGGCGATTCGACATCTCCGCCGATCTCGCTGCTGTGTGCCGGAGTGCCGCGAGGGCGGTCGGTGGCGGCATCCTGGCGATCGACCTGCTCGAAACCCGCGGCGGAGAGGTGCTCGTCAGCGAGGTGAATCACACGATGGAGTTTCGCAACTCCATCCAGCCCACAGGGGTGGATATCCCCGGCCGCATTGCTGATTTCGTGATCGCAGCGGCCCAAGCGAACGCGGAGACCATCCATGCCTGAGCACAAGTCTCGGCTGAGAGCCTCGATCATCGGCGCTTCCGGCTACGGAGGCGGCGAGGTGCTGCGGCTCCTTCTCAACCACCCTCGGGTAGAGGTTTCACAAGTGACCAGCCGCTCGCAGGCGGGGAACTTTGCACACGCCGTCCACCCGAATCTTCGCGGTTCCACCCGGCTCCAGTTCGTCCGTCCGGAAGAGATCGCACCCTGCGATGTGCTCTTCCTCTGCCAGCCGCACGGAGAAGCGGCCGGCAGCATCGACCGGTATGCCCCGCTGGCGGGGAGAGTGATCGATTTGTCGGCCGATTTCCGTCTGCGGAGCAAGGCCGAGTATCGCGCCTGGTACGGAGAGGAGCACCCCAGTCCCGCCTGGCTCGACAGGTTCGTGTACGGCCTTCCGGAACTGCACCGGGACCAACTGCGAGGTTGCCGATTCGCGAGCGGCGTGGGGTGCAACGCCACCGCCGTGAACCTCGCGCTCTACCCGCTGGCCAGAGCGGGGCTTATCCGCAGCGCGGTGGCGGACCTGAAGGTCGGGTCGAGCGAGGCGGGGAGTGAACCCGGCCCCACCAGCCACCACCCGGAGCGCAGCGGCAGCGTCCGCTCTTTCGCCCCCGCGGGTCACCGCCACGAGGCCGAGGTGCGGCAGGAACTCATGGAACCGCTCGGTGCTTTCGATCTCCATCTATCGATTACCGCGGTGGAACTCGTCCGGGGTGTGCTTTGCACCGCCCATGTGTTTCCGACGCGAGCCGTGGACGAGAAAGAGGTATGGCGTATCTTCAGGGAGGCCTACACGCAAGAGCCCTTTGTCCGCATCGTCAAAGACCGAACAGGCATCCACCGCTACCCCGAGCCGAAGATCCTCGCCGGAACCAACTTTTGCGATGTCGGATTTGAGATCGACCCGAGATCCGGCCGGATCGTGGTTCTCTCAGCGATCGATAATCTCATGAAGGGTGCTGCGGGGTCCGCCGTGCAGTGCATGAACCTCATGTGCGGCTTCGATGAGCGGGAAGGCCTCTCGTTCCCCGGCTTGCACCCCGTGTAATCCGGGCACTTTCCATGATGTTCCTCCGTTCAAAGGCAAGCAGCAGTACCCGGCCAGAGACCGTTATGCCAATACCCGATCCTCAGACACCCGGCATGAACGCATCCGATTCCATACTTGTCGTCAAACTCGGCGGTGCATCAGGGAATAACCCCGCCACGTTCTGCGCCGACGCGGCGAGACTCGTCCGTGCGGGCCGTCGACTCGTGATCGTGCACGGCGGCAGCGACCTGACCAATCAACTCAGCGAACAACTCGGCCACCCCGCCCGCTTCATCACGTCTCCATCAGGACACACGAGCCGGCGCACCGATCTCCGCACCATCGAGATCATGCAGATGGCCTGCCGCGGCCTGCTGAACCAGCGCCTGGTGAGCGGCTTGCAGGCACTGGGCGTGAACGCCATCGGCCTCTCGGGGGTCGATGGTCGGATCTGGGAGGGGGACCGCAAGGCCGCGGTGAGAGCGGTCGAGGAGGGACGCACCGTGGTCATCCGAGATGACTACACGGGGACCGTGTCCCGCGTGAACTCAAACCTTCTACAGACTCTGCTGGATGCGGGCTACACGCCCGTCCTCAGCCCTCCCGCCGTCAGCACCTCGAACGAGACCATCAACATCGACGCAGACCGGGCCGCAGCTGTTACCGCGGCGTCGCTGGGAGCCTCCGATCTTCTTCTTCTCACGAACGTGCCCGGACTGCTGCGTCGCTACCCCGATGAAGGCACGTTGATCACACGGGTGCCGCGGCATGAACTCGACACGGCGACCGGCCTCGCCGAAGGTCGCATGAAGAAGAAAATCCTCGGTGCGTCCGAAGCACTCTCCGGCGGGGTCCGCCGAGTCATCATCGGCGACGGTCGGCGCGACAACCCAATCACCTCCGCTCTTGCGGGCGAGGGGACCACCATCGAGTAACATCTTCCGATTGCAAACGGCTTGCCATGCTCATCACATCTCCTCTCCCTCATCTCTCACTTCCCGATCCGGCATCGGAACTCTCCGGCGACGAAGAGGCCCGCGCGATCGAACTTCTCCACAGTCTTGTCGCCATGCCCAGCGTGAGCGGCACGGAGCGACCTGCGGTGGAACTTCTTGCAGCTCGAATGCGGGAACTCGGTTTTCGCACGACCATCGATGCGGTCGGCAACGCCATCGGCGAGATCGGCAGCACCGATCCCGAGGCCCGCGAGATCATTCTTCTTGGCCATATCGACACGGTTCCCGGGGACATTCGAGTTCGACGGGAGGGCGATCTGCTCTACGGACGCGGCACGGTCGATGCCAAAGGCCCGCTCGCCGCGTTCGTCATCGCCGCCTCCACGACGCCGGTGCCGTCGGGGATGCGTCTTGTCGTCATCGGGGCAGTCGAAGAGGAAACCCCCACCTCGCGCGGTGCCAGGCACATCGCGCTCCGCCGACCTCCGTTCGCCTGCATCATCGGCGAGCCGAGCGGATCGGACGGTATCGTCCTGGGCTACAAGGGGCGATTGCTGATGGAGGCCACGATCACGACCGCCAACGCCCACAGCGCCGGCCCGTCCCCGAACGCCGCTGAACTCATAGCCGCGTGGTGGAATCGGGTGCAGGCCTTTACCGAGACCTTCAACGCCGGCCGGGAACGCATCTTTGAGCGATTGCAGGCCCGCCTGCGGGAGTTTCACACGACTGAAGACGGACTCACTGAACGTGCTTCGGCGGTGATGAGTTTTCGTTTGCCGACCGACGTGGGTCCTGATTTCCTCGAGACCCGCCTCCGTCGCCTCGGGAGCGAAACCGGGAATCTGCATCTGCGCTTCGGCGGGCACGAAGAGGCGATTCTGAGCGACCGAAACAACATGACCGCACGTTCCCTCTCTGTCGCCATCCGTGCTGGTGGTCGCGCTCCTCGACCGACCGTCAAGACAGGCACGAGTGATATGAACGTGGTCGGCCCGCTGTGGAGCTGCCCGATCGCGGCCTACGGCCCGGGCGACAGTTCTCTCGACCACACCCCACACGAACACATCAGCATGGCCGAGTACCTGGAGTCGATCATCGTGCTGCGGCGGGCGCTGACTCACCTGTTGACCGCTGCGGGATGATGCGTCGCGTGGATACCGTCTCCGCCGACCATGCGCCACCAGATTCTCTCCTCTTCCGAATGGACCGTCCTCGCCATAGGCGACCTGGTCGAAACACCGGCCGTGGTCCGCGGCCTGACGATCTCCGCGAGCGTGCCCGGCTGCATTCACACCGACTTGGTTCGGGCGGGAGTGATCGGCGATCCCGCCGTCGGGTTCAACGAACTCGATATTCAATGGATCGGGCTGACGGATTGGGAATACCGCGCGGTCTTCAATGCGGAAGAGGCGTTGTTCAGCGCCGATCGCCGCGATCTGGTCTTTGATGGACTCGACACCATCGCGGCCGTTTTTCTGAACGGAATGCCCGTCGGTTCCGCGGCCAACATGTTCCACCCCCACCGCTTTGACGTACGCGAGAGTTTGTGCCGCGGCATGAACGAACTGATCGTTCGGTTCCGGGCTCCGCTTCGGCATATCCGCGAGGTGGAGTCCAGCCTGGGGACACGGCCGGTGAACGGAGATTGGGATCCGTTCATCTTCATGCGCAAGGCGGCGTGCAACTTTGGGTGGGACTGGGGACCGAAGGTCGCGACGGTCGGGCTTTGGCGACCCGTGCGGTTGGAAGCTTGGAGCGTGGCGAGATTGTCCGGGGTACGACCGCTGATAACGCGAGGGGCACGTGACACTTGGTCCGTACAAACCCTCTGCGACATCCAATGGGATGACAGCAGCCGGTACACACCCGTCCGTTTGTCCGTCAACCTCGATTCCCCCCCCGTGGCGTTACTCCGGCAACACTCTTTCATCGCAGCAACAAGCATCGAGATTTCCGGAAGACCGCCGACCGCGTCCGCGCCGGAACTCACCATCTCTTCGCCCGCGCTTTGGGACGGAAGAGACCATGCTCCGCTCTATCCGCTCCGAGTGGGACTCCAAGACACTCAGACCGGTGTCGAGTTAGATCATCGAGAGTGTGACATCGGCTTCCGGACGGTGGAACTCGATACCTCTCCCGATGCCGAGGGATCGGCGTTTACCTTGCGTCTCAACGACAGGCCGATTTTCTGCGTCGGAGCAAACTGGATTCCCGAGGGACTGTGGCCCGGGCAGGTGACGCGGGAGACGTATCGCCGACGGCTCGACCAGGCCCGAGCCGCCGGGATCAACTTGCTCCGAGTCTGGGGGGGCGGTTACTACGAGTCTGACGAGTTCTACAGCGAGTGCGACCGTCGTGGCATACTGGTCTGGCAGGACTTCATGTTCTCCTGCGCCATGTATCCCGAAGAGGCCCCCTTCCCGGCGCTGGTCGAGTCAGAAGCGCGCCACCAGATCACCAGGCTCGCATCCCATTCAAGCGTTGCGCTCTGGTGCGGCGGCAACGAATGTATCTGGGGGTATGAAAGTTGGGGCTGGAAGGAGCGCCTGAAGCCAGGCCAGAGCTGGGGCAGGGGGTATTACCTTGATCTGCTCCCCCGTCTGGTGGCCGAGCTCGACCCCACGCGGCCCTATTGGCCCAACAGCCCGTGGTCCGGGTCGGAATCCATTCATCCCAACGACGGTCGGCACGGGGACCGGCACACCTGGGACCAGCGTCTTGAAGGGTACTTCAACGCGCCCTGCCGGTTCCTCAGCGAGGCCGGGCATCAATCGCCCTCGTGCTACTCAACGCTCGCCACGGTATTGCCCGCCTCAGAACTCGCCCTGAACTCGCGCGCCCTGGAACATCGCCAGCGCGGTCCCGGCGGGAACACCAAGCAGTACGACGAAGTCCTGCACGCGATGTTCCGCCCCGCCCGGACGTTCGATGAATGGCACGCGCAGGCGCACCTCGCGCAGGCTCGCGCGGTCAGATTGGCCGTGGATTCAGCGCTGGCCCGGTACCCGGCGTGCTCGGGTGTACTGATCTGGCAGTTGAACGACGCCTGGCCCGGGCTGAGTTGGTCGCTCGTTGATTCGGCGGGCCGCGCGAAGCCAGCTCTGAGTTCTATCGCCTGCCATCACCGGGTCTTCTTTCATCCCGGCGCATCGGGCAGACACCTTTCGCTGGCCTGCTTTGCTCCCATCAGTGAGCCGGCCTCCGTTCACCTGGCCCGCTGCTCGCTGGATGGCCGGATCGTGAGCGAACATGCACGGGCCATCGTCATGCGGCCGGGAACGGTCACGCCGCTGGGCGCTTCGGAGACGCTCGTCGGATCAATCGCCGATCCGACCGCCGAGTTTTACCTTGCCACGTTGCGCCTCGGTGATTCGATTATCGATCGCACCGCCTGGTTCGCCGTTCCAGAGCGCCAACTGCGACTGCCCGAGCCGTCAGCGGAGATCGAGATTCAGGCCGATGGCAACGGACCGCCCAGGCTCGCGGTACGTGCGGTGTCCTTTCTGCATGATGCGGTCCTGAGCGGTGATCGGCTTCACGAGTCCCTCCGCTTTGGTGCCGGCGGGCCGCGGACGTTGCTGCCCGGAGAAGTCTGGACGCTGGATGAAACGTTGCCTCCGATTGTTCACGGAACAGTCCCCGGGTGGACCGAGCCACTCTGCCGTCCGCCGTATCTCTGGTGCGCCAACCACTTTGCTCTGGGCACGTAACTCCGCCACGCGCAGCGTTGCACGGGAGCATGCCGAACGTACCTCTTCAAACCACGGTCCTCACTCCTTGACTCCGCCGGCCCCAACCCCTCCCACGAAGAACCGCCTCGCCGCCACGTACAGCACCAGCACGGGAGCGACCACGATCACGCTCGCCGCCATGACGAGGTTCCACGGGGTGCCGCCGTGCTGGCTCTGGAACATCTGGAGACCCAGGCTGAGCGTGTACTGTTCCTCGCGGTTCAGGTAGAGGAGCGGGCCGAGAAAATCATTCCATGTCGCCACCGCCTGCATCAGCGCCACCACAAGCAGGGCCGGGCGGCTCAGCGGCAGAATGATCCGAAGGAACGTGCCCCAATGCGAGCATCCGTCGATCCGGGCTGCCTCTTCCAGTTCCCGGGGAATCGTCATGAAAAACTGACGCAGCAGGAAGATACTGAACGCACCCCCGAACCAGGCCGGCAGCCAGAGGGGCAGCATTGTGCCGATCAGCCCCATCTTCTTGAAGAGCAGATACTGCGGGCTCATCAACACCGCTTGCGGAATCATCAGAGTCAAGAGAACGAGCACGAAGACGCCGTCACGCCCCGGCCAGCGCAGACGGCTGAAGCCGTAGGCCGCCACCGCGCTCGCCAGTGTCATACCCAGCACGCTCAGCACCCCCACCATCAGCGTGTTGCGAAAGTACGTCGGGAAGTCCGCCGCGGGGCTGTTCCACACGCCCGAGTAGTTCTCCGACGATTGACCCGCCAAGGCACTCCAATACGCTACGCTCCACTTGGGGGCCGGGTCACCCTCCGGCAGTGAAGGAAGCGGGTTCACTCCGGCCGCCGCGGCTTGAGCCGCGGGACGAATCGATACCGCCGCCATCCACACCAGAGGAATGGCGTACAGGGTTGCCGCGATCCACACGACGATCGAAGCCGCATTCCCACCGGCGATTCCCCTAGCCCGCGCGATAGAACACCCCTTTCCGTCCGATCCAGAGCGCGCCCGCGGCCAGCGTCAGCGTGAGCAGCACCTGCACCCAGGCCAGTGCACTGGCGTATCCCATGCGCCCGAACTCGAAGGCGGTCTTGTACACATACATGGAGTAGGTGAGGGTGGCACCATCCGGGCCCCCGCGCGTCATGATCATCGGCGGTGCCAACACCTGCAACGACCAGATGATGCTCATGACCGCGTTGAACAATACAGCGGGAGAGATCATGGGCAGGGTGACATGCATCAAACGGCTCCGGGCACCCATGCCGTCGAGGCTCGCGGCTTCATAGAGAGATTCCGGAACATCCTTGAGAGCCGCGCCGCACACCAGCAGCGGGCTGCCGATCACCCACAGCCCCATGAACACCATCGACGGCAACGCCCACCGAGTATCACCCAGCCAGTTCGGCCCCTGCACACCGGCAGCGCCCATCGCGCTGTTGAACAGGCCGTACTGCGGGTTGAAGAGCCACAACCACGTCACGCAGTTCGCCACAACCGGGACCAGCGTGGGCAGAAAAATGATCGCGCGGGCCAACCCGGCTCCCCGCATCGGCCGCTCCAGCATCGCCGCCAACCCAACGCTGAGAATCGAACTCCCAATAACGGACAGCACGGCGTACACCATCGTGTTCCGCAGCGCCTTCCAGAAAAGCGCATCCGACAGCAACTCCCGATAGTTCTCCCACCCGATCCATACAGGCACGTCGAGCAGTGCGTAGTCGGTCAAGCTGTAGTACACGCTCAGAAGAACCGGCACGAGCAGAAAGACGCCGAACCCGACCAACCAGGGACTGATCCACGCGAGGCCCAGACTGACCTCTCGCCATCGCCGCACCCCTTCCGTTGGAGCACTCACGAGGCCCTTCTCCCTTCGGACGACACCATCCGCTTCGCACGCACGGCCGATGACCGATCGATCATTTCCTGGGCACGGGCCTGCACACGCGCGCAGACCGCCGCGGCCGCTTCACCGCGCCACACCGAGTCGAAGGCGCCTTCGGTCAGGTGGGCGTACCCCTTCCACACCGGCGTTTGCGGCAGGATGCGGACATTCGCGCTTCGTGTGATCGCGTCAAAGACCCTGACGAACTTGTTTCCATGACCTTCGTAGAACCCGGCGGAGCATTCCGCCAGCGGTGAACTCTTGGTATGCTCGCGGGCCAGTTGCTCCTGTACATCACGCCGCTGGGTGAAACGGACAAACTCAAAGGCCGCCTCGGGATCCTTGCATCCGCGTGGGATGATCAATACGTCAGCCTCCAGGAGTCCGTAGGGATTGGCCGGATCGAGCAACCCCGCCGGCACCGGCGCCGGCACCACCCCGTAGTCCAGCCCCGGACGATACAGATTGATGAAGTTCGCCAGCCACGGCCCCTGCACGATCATCCCCACCCGGCCGGAGATGAACGGATCCTGCGGCGAATGAAAACTCCTGTTGTACGCCACCCCGAACTCGCGGCTTTCGGCAGTGCCCAAACGCCGGGGATACCCCGCCACCCACTCGTAGGCCCGCACACTTTCGAGAGCATCAAACTCGGCTCGATCGTTGACCGGATCGTACAACCGGCCGCCGAACATGATCGGCCAGAAGTACGGCCACCACAGCGGAAGATTGGGAAGCAGTCCGGCGCGTTCGATCCGTCCATCACGACGGATGGTCAACCTGTCCGCCGCGATATCCAACTCTTCCACGGTTCGGGGCGGTTGGTCTGGGTCCAGCCCCGCCTCCGCGAACAGGGAACGGTTGTAGTAGAGCGCCAGGCTGTAGAGACTCGACACCCCGGCGATCAGCCGACCGTTGAACGATAACAGTCGCGCTACCGCCGGTGCGTACCAGTCTGGTCGGATCGATGTTGCCCCAGCTCCGATGGAATCCAGCGGGATTGCAGCCCCGCTCAGCGCGTACTGCGGGACGTTGTAACTGAACACCCCGACGACATCCGGCGGATCGCCCCCGCCGATGGCCACCATGGCCTTGGTGTCGATCTCTGACACGGGCACGCGCCTGACCCACAGGAGAGATTGCTCCGAGTTGAATCGGTCCACGATGCGCTGCACCGCATCGCCTTCCGGGCCGGTCCACTTTTCCCAGTAATCGATCACTTTCCTTCCGGCCGGTATGGATGCCCGGCTGCGCGGGATGCGCGGCCAGAACGCCATCACGCCCGCGCCGGCGGCCAATGCACCCAACGCCGCACGGCGAGTGACCGAACCTCTGTTGTCCGTGCTGAACGACATCGGGAGATCATTGGCATGGTACAAGTTGAACCGGCAGAACAGTTCACACGACCGCACTCCGAAGGTCGAGCTCCTCTACCCTCTCGCATGATCCAGACCGAGCCGCGCGGCCGGGTTCTTATCATCCGCCTCGACCGGGCCGACAAGCGCAACGCGCTCACGCCGAAGATGCTCGCCACGCTGGTGTCTCATCTTGACACCGCCGCCAGCGCCCGCGCTCTTGTGCTCAGCGGGGTGGGTTCGGTCTTCTGCGCCGGGTTCGACCTGTCCCTGTGCCGGGATGATTCCTCGGCGCTCCGAGATCTGTTGACCGGGCTTTCCCGAGCCGTGCGGGCCATGCGATCTGCCCATTGCCCCGTCATTCTCAGCGCCCACGGCGCGGCGGTCGCGGGCGGCTGCGCACTCGCCATCGCGGCCGACATCGTCATCACGACCCCGGATGCCCGGCTCGGCTACCCCGTGGTGCGGCTGGGCATCAGCCCCGCGGTCAACGCCCCGTTGGTGCGGGCGGCGATCGGTGATGGACCGACCAGGGCGAGATTACTCGATTCTGCTCTCATCACCGGTGAGCGTGCCCTCTCCATCGGGCTCGCCCACGAACTCGCGCCAGACCCGGCCGCGTGCGAAGACAGGGCGATCCGAATCGCCGAGGAACTCGCCGAGAAACCACCGCACGCCCTCGCGTTCACCAAGCGCTGGCTCAACGAACTCGACGGCACGGACAACCCTCGTGCCTTTGATACAGCCCTCGAAGTGTCTTTGTCCCTTCATGGCGGCGTTGAAGAACGCGACCGTTTGGAGCAACTTTGGGCCGCCCGGAACTGAACTACCTCCATGCTCGCCAACCTCACCATATCGGGCTCCATCGCCACCCTGACACTGACTCGGGCAGAAGCCAGGAACGCCCTCTCCATCGATCTGCTCCATGAACTTCATGCCAAGATCGATGAGGCCGCATCGAACGAGGGCATCTCGTTGCTTGTGCTGACCGGTGCGGGCAAGTCCTTCTGCGCCGGCATGGACCTCAAGGCCATCCTCGACGATCCTTCCGCCCCGGCGGCCCTTCTCCACACCCTCGCGGACCTCACCATCAAACTCCGCTCCCTGCCCTGTGTCACTCTCGCCAAGGTGAACGGCGCGGCCATCGGCGGCGGCTGCGGGCTGGCGTGCGTTTGCGACATCGCCATCACGCACGCCGACAGCAAGATGGGGTACCCCGAGGTTGACCTCGGCATCTGCCCCGCCGTGGTCGCGCCATGGCTCGTCAGTAAAATCGGCCCGGGTCGCGCCCGACGGGTTCTTCTCACCGGAGGACTTATGACGGGTCAAGCGGCTTTCGAGATTGGCATGGTGGATCACCTGGTTCCCAACGTGTCCGAGCTCGATGCCGCTACCGATGAGCTGGCCAGGCGTCTGGCGACGGGCGGCCCGCAGGCGCTCCGGGCCACCAAAGGGCTCCTGAACGATCTGGACGGCATCATCGGCACAGACATCGTCCGACGCGGGGCCGAACTCTCCGCGCGGATTGTGAGTATGGAAGAGACTCGCGCGGCGCTGAGAGCCAAGTTCTCCTCCACGGCGTCCAAGCCATGAACGCTTCAGCAACGGACACTCCCTGCCGCGCTGTCCTTCTGCACCACAGGCTTCCTGATTCATCGGAACATATCGATTGGCTCTTCGAGCGTTACTCGGGCAGCCCCCTAGTCGCTTTTCGTACCACCGCCAGACCGGATCAGGACGCCTCCGGGTTTATCGCTCAACGCATCCCCGACCACCGCGCCGCGTATCTCACGTTTGAAGGTCCGATCAACGGAGATCGGGGTGACGTCCGTCGGCTTGCAGCCGGATGGAGCATCCTCCGCGTTGATACGGGCCACGCCTTGACCGTTGATCAGGATTGGGGCGGAGGGTGGAGCAGATTCACCGGCGAATCGATCGCAAGAGGGGTGGCGGGCGCTATTTGGCGATTTCTTTCTACCAGATTGATCTTGCGGGACGATGCAACACCGGGTATCCTGTAGCGGGCGGCTGTTCTCCGCCCCCCGCCTTTCGTGTTCGCGGCTTCACTCTTTCGCGAGGTACGAACGATGTGCCATTCCATTCCGCTCCTCACCCCCGATAGTCAGCCGCTGGGCGGCTCCACCCCCGGCATGTCCCCGAGCATCCGGCCGATGCAGTCTTCGCTCGGAGGGCAACCCCGGCCCGCAACTCCCGCACCCGCGGCGGCGGGTTCCAACCCCGCACGCGAAGTTGCACCCGAGCCGCCCCCCCCCAAGATCCAGGCCTTCGAACAGAAGATGGGCCGCAAGCACGAGGACAAGTGGACCCGCTCTCCGAACGTCACGGGTGCGGGAGCCATCCACGTCAAGAGCTTCCACTGCAAACTCAGCGACGACAGCCTCGCCTACATGGACCAGCAGATCAACGAATGGCTCGATGCCCATCCGCAGTATGAGGTCAAGTTCGTCACCACCGCTGTGGGGGAGTGGACGGGCAAGATCCGCGAGCCGCAGATGGTTGTTCAGGTCTGGGTCTGATGACCGACACCTCCCCCTGCTCAATTCCCGTCGATCTGCCCTGATGCCCGATTTGTTCAGCCGTGTGCGGCATCTCGGGTGTTGTAACGTGTCTGGGTCATCGCCCCTCCCTCGACAAGGCGGGCATGATGCAACTGCGCGACCGCATGGCCCACCGCGGCCCTGACGGTGCGGGTTTGTGGGATGGCGGCCATGCACTCCTCGCCCATCGCCGGTTGGCCGTCATTGACCTCAGTGACGCGGCGGCGCAGCCCTTCGGCGATGGACAATCGCGGCTGGTCTACAACGGCGAGCTGTACAACGACGCCGAGATCCGCGACAGTCTTGCTGCGTTTGGAGTGCACTTCCGCACCCGCGCCGATACGGAGACCGTCTACAAAGCCATTGAAGCATGGAGAGTGTCGGCCCTTGCCCGATTCCGGGGCATGTTCGCCCTCGCCTATCTCGGCCGCGACCGTCTCCTGCTCGCGCGTGACCCCATGGGAATCAAGCCCTTGTACTGGCGGCGTGAGGTGCGCGGCGGCAGGGCTGAAATCCTTTTTTCCAGTGAAGTCACTCCGCTGGCACAGCTCGGCGACCGTGCCCCAAAGCCGGATCCCATCACACTCAGTTCGTATCTCACCACCATCCGCACCACGCTGGGCCAGCGAACGCTTTACAAAGATGTCTTCACCCTGAAACCCGGCGAGTGGATCGAGTGGGATCTCTCACGCGAAGACCTTCCGCACTGTCGAGGGGACATCCCCCTCCCTCCGGTCTGTCCAGAGGATGTCGGATCCGCCGTCCGGGAGAGTGTCCGGCTGCACCTTCGGGCCGATGTGCCCGCGTGCTCCCTGTTGAGCGGCGGGCTGGACAGTTCCATCATCACATCCATCGCGGCGGAGCATGGCCCGATCCGCACCTATTGCTCCGGGGACGTGTCGGATGAGTCGGGAGATTTCTCGCACGCAAGAATGGCGGCTGAACATCTTGAGACCATCCATGCAGAAGCGCCGATCACCGCATCCCTCTTCAGACTGCGCTGGCCGGAACTCATCCGCCGCACAGGCCTTCCCCTCTCTACGCCCAACGAAGTCGCCATCAATGAAGTGGCCCGGGCTCTGCGGCGCGATGGAAACATTGTCGCCCTCAGCGGTGAAGGGGCTGACGAACTCTTCGGCGGGTACGACCATTCACTACGTGAAACACTCCGATTCCTGCGGGGGCAGTGGAGCACGACAGAACCGATTCAGCCGCATAACTCCCGGGACGGCGGGATCTTCCGACTGCACGAAGCGGCGTGGGTGCCGCTCTCCGCGAAGAACGCCATTCTGAACCCCGACCTGCTCCGCGAAGTCGAGTTTGACGGTCCATTGATCGATGAGTACAGAACCGAGTTCGCCCGCTGCGGGGGTGATGCGGATTTGAACTCTCATCTGCGCTTTTTCCGACGAATCAATCTCGCGGGACTGCTTCTCCGCCTGGATTCCGCGACGATGCTCGAAGGTGTCGAAGGACGCACTCCCTTCGCCGATGCGGTCATCGCGTCCTTCGCCGAGAACCTTCCAGCCGCTGAGAAGTTCGATGAGTCGGCTTCTCCACCGGGCAAGCGATGCCTGCGTGACGCGTTCGCGCTGCTGCCGCGAGACGTTCTCCTCCGACCCAAGGCGAGTTTCCCGCTCCCGTTTGAGCGCTGGTCGGCCGGGGTCGCCGGTGTGCTCAGGAACAGCCCGCTCGCTCGGGCGTGCTTCACCACGGCAGCGATCGAGACCGTCGCGGCCCAGCCGACGAGATTGTGGCGGCTCGCGTGGCCCATGATCAATGTCGCGTTGTGGGGTGGGACGCTCGACATCAAGCCCACGAACCGGGCCTGCATCTCCGAGAGGGCCGCTCTGATCGTTACATAGTTCCGGTTACATGACAACTCGGAGAGCAGCCGACACCGCCGCTTTGACGGCCTCGGGGACTTTGGCGATTTCCGCGCCGCCGCCCATCGCCGCATCCGGCTTGCCGCCACCCTTTCCGCCGATGATGGCGCAAGCATCCCGAACCCAATCGCCGGCCTTCAAACCCTTTTTCTGTGCAGCCTCCGGAACCGCCGCGGCGACCGCCACTTTGCCTTGCTCGGTGTCGATGCTGAAGAGCATCGCCGGACAGCGAGGGGCTTTGTCACGCACGGTCTTCAGAGCCGCGAGCAACGCCTCTCTGTTATCCGCCGCCGGCACCGTGCCGACGATCACCTGGTCGTTGGCCAACAGCGCGCTCTCCGCCAGGGAACGAGCGGCCGCCACCGCACCGTCCCGCACAGCCGCTCCCATCTGCTTGCCGGCTGCTTTCGCTCGATCCTGCAACGCCGCGAGCCTCGCCCGGAGTTCCGCCTTGCGAGGGGCGGGCATCACGGCTTGATCCACGCTCAGGATGAGGGGTTGCACCAACTTGGCCACATCCACGTCCGCGGCTCTCTCGGCCTCGTCGATATGCTCCGCGACGGCCTCCGCCGCGGCGAGGGCCTTCGCCGCCGCATCACCCGTCAGCGCGGTGATACGGCGGATGCCCTTGGCGACGGCTTCCTCGCTCACAACCGCGAACTCGCCGATGAGCGCCGTGCTGGCGACGTGGGTGCCGCCGCAGAACTCGACCGAATAATCCATCCACTCTGATTTGCCGGGGTTCTCCAGCAGTTTCTCGACCGGCACTCCGATCGAGACGACACGCACGGGGTCGGGGTAGGTCTCTCCGAAGACGGCCCGCACGGTGTTCACACCTTTCGCCACATGCAGGGGTGCCGGTTGGGAATAGACCGTGAAGTTCCGTTTGACTTGATCACGCACGTTCTCTTCCACGCGAGCAATTTCAGCGGGCGAGACCGGTTGAGTGGCGCTGAAGTCAAATCGCATCCGGTCCCTCGCGACCAGACTGCCCTTCTGGTCCGCACCCGGTCCCAGGACCTTCCGCAGCGCCAGGTTCGCGAGGTGCGTCGCGGTGTGATTCGCGGCTGTCTGGGCTCGCCGCAGTTTGTCCACCGAGGTCTCCACCGTATCTCCGACGCTCATCTCTCCCCGGGCGACGTGCCCGATGTGGAGGACGAAACCGCCGAATGTCGCCACGCTTTCCACCACGAACTCTCCGTGCTCGTGCGCTCCGCTGCGCGCCCCCTTGAGCACGGTGATCTTGCCGGTATCTGCCTCCTGCCCGCCCATCTGCGCGTAGAACGTGGTTCTGTCCAACACCAGACCGATCTGCTTGCCGACGTGGCCCATTCCCGCCTTGGCGTGTTCATCAAAGTTATGACCGTTCCAGATCGCCCTGATGTGGGCCACTCCGTCTCTCAACTCGAACTTGTGCGAGTCGTCGGTGATCTCCACGCCCATGCGCTTCAGCCGAGCGACTTCTTCCCCACCGAGTGCCAGAGCCTTTTCCCCATCCTGCTTGCCGCCGGCACGGGAAAGTTCTTCCGCCCTCGCTCGTTCCGCCTCGTACCCCGTCATGTCGACCCGCAACCCCCGCTCCTCGGCCATCAGCACCGTCAGGTCGATCGGAAATCCGAAGGTGTCGTACAACTTGAATGCATCGCCCCCCGTGATGGTTCCCTGCGAGGCCCTGGCCGCCACATCGTCGAAGAGTTTGATTCCTCGATCCAATGTCTTGCCGAAACTCTCTTCCTCTTCAAGGATCATCGCTTGCACGCGGGCGGGGTCCTTCTTCAACTCCGGGAAGGCTTCACCGAACCGCTCCACCACCGTCGGCACCAACTGCGCGAAGAACCCGGTCTTTGCTCCGAGCATCTGCCGACCATAGCGCACCGCTCGCCTCAAAATTCGTCGCAGCACGTACCCCCGCCCCACGTTGCTCGGCACGGCCCCGTCCGTCAGCGCAAAGGTCAGGGTGCGGATGTGATCCGCGATCACCCGGTAGGCCGTGTCGATGTTCCCGACGTCGTCTTTCCCCAGTTTCCCGCGGTACCCCCTCGCGCCCGTCAACTGCTCGATCCGTGCAAAGATCGGCATGAATATGTCGGTGTCGTAGTTGCTCCGAACGTTCTGCAGAACGCTCACCAGCCGCTCCAGACCCATGCCCGTGTCCACGTGTTTCGCCGGCAGAGGACGGAGCGATCCGCCCTCCAGACGCTCGAACTGGATGAAGACGTTGTTCCAAATCTCCAACACGTCCGGGTCGCCGGTGTTCACGAGCCTCGCGGCATCGCGTCCACCGATACGGTCGTAGTGAATCTCCGTGCATGGCCCGCACGGGCCGGTGTCGCCCATCTCCCAGAAATTGTCCTTCATGTTCCCGGGCAGAACATGACTCTCCGGTAGAAACTTCAGCCACAGCGATCTGGTCTCTTCATCCGTCGGAAGCCCAAGTTTCTGATTCCCCTCGAAATACGTTGCGTACAGCCGATCACCTGGGATGTTGTACACCTGTGTGAGCAACTCCCAGGACCACTCGATCGCCTCTTTTTTGAAGTAGTCGCCGAAAGACCAGTTCCCCAGCATCTCGAAGAACGTGTGGTGATAGGTGTCCTTGCCCACATCGTCGAGGTCGTTGTGCTTGCCCCCGGCGCGGATGCACTTCTGACTGTTCACCGCCCGTGTCAGCCCGTGCAGCGGGCTGCCCGGCGCGACCTGCCCCAGAAAGCAAGGCTTGAACTGGTTCATGCCGGCGTTCGTGAACAACAGGGTCGGGTCATCGTGCGGCACCACAGGCGACGAAGGCACGAAAACGTGCCCGGATGGGCCTGATCCCGGCTTGCTGCGGAAGAAGTCGATGAATGTCCGGCGGATGGTGTCGGCTGAAAGCATGGGCCAGAGGGTAGGGGACAATCTGGGGTCGATCGTTACATGCTCATTCGTGACTGCGGTCTCCACGCGGGGCACAGTCCCAGCAGCACATAAAAGACCGCCGCCGGTTGGGCGCTGATATAGACGACATCGAAGGGCATGATCAACAGCATGCCAAGCAGGCCCCAGACCGCGCCTTCCGCGTAGGTCCCCTTATCCTCCGGCGCCAGCCGAAGGAATCCCGCCCACAAACTCCCGGCAACCCCTACCCCGAAGAACAACAAGCCCGGGAACCCCGTCGTTGCCAGCAACTGCATCATACTGTTGTGGGCGTGGCCGTGCCCTTCTCGTTCAAAGTGCTCCACGACGGATAACTCCCGCCCTGTGGCTTCTGATCTTGACGCCAGCACGTGTGCCCGCAGGCCGTTGACGCCGATCCCCGTGAACGGCCTTTCCGTGAACGCATGCCACGACCACACGATCATCTTGACCCGCATCCCGGTGTTTGTTTCATACTCGCCACGCTCCAGCATCCGAACCAGTTCGTTACGTGCATCCGTGTACCGCCGCGTCAGCGAGTCACCCACCGTCAAGCCCGCGATCCCGCCAGCGACCAGCATACCTCCGAGCACGAGGGATGAAATGGTGAACTTCAACCGAACTGTCGGGAGTCTCGCTACCGCGACCACCATACCGGTTGCCACTAAAGCCACGGCTCCGATCCATGCTCCCCGCGTGCCGGTCGCCGCGATACCGACGAGCGTGGCGACACTCGCCGCTATGGCCCCCAGACGCTTCCAGCCCCACACATTTCCGGCGAGCATGGCCGCGGGCAGGTGAAGCCCGAGCGCGGCAACAAGAATTTCCCCGCCGACCACTTCTGGCCACCAACCACCGTTGCGACCCGTCGCGGCGTAGTCGCGCACAACCAGCCAAGGAACATCGAGCCATACCCCGACCGCGTTGGCAGCCTGTGAAGCAACCCCGCACAGGAAACCCGCCGCAATCGCCAGCGTCAGCAGGGTCCTGTACCTCACGATGGGGAAGAGCGAAAGCAGCGACATCGCGAAGCGGATCCGCCCTCCGTGCTCCTTCGCGGCCGTCATGTCCGGGGCCCACATCATCGCCGCTGTGTGCCAGAGCCAGAAGCACAGGAACATGACGCTGGGCAACATGAGAAACTGCAGCCCGAGCCTTCGGCGGTTGAACCAGAGTCGTATCGCGGTGCAAACCCCAAGTGGGATCGCCGCGATTTCCACAAAGGACAACGGCCACCCCAGGAAAAAGCAATAGAAGACACCCAGGGCGAGATGGATGCGGTCTCCGTACCTGTCGATTGGATCGATACGGTCGTACACCGCGCTGAATCGGGCATCGTCCATGCCGCACCACCTCGCCAGACACATGATCCATGTGTCGAACGTCCGGTGGGACTTTGCGTCTGTCGCGGCCATGACCCAGCGTAGGAATCCCGCTCGCGACGCCGTATCATCGGCCCGTGCCGCCCGAATCACCCCGACGACTCCTGTACCTCGCGCCGGCATTATTATCCTCAGATTCCGGCCCGATCCGCGGCGTGCAGGTCTTTGATCTTCTCGTCGTGCGCCAACTCGTGGAGATGGGGATCGCCGTGACACTCCCCGCGGAATCTACCTGGCGGGAACGTCTAATCTCCCACCTGGCGGGGGCGCTCCCCGAGTTCATTTTCACTCCCCGACTCTTCAAGCCTCAATGGAACGGGCTGTGGGCGGGATTGAAACTCGGCGGCAGAACTTTTGATGTCGCGTTCGTGGGGAACGTCTCACGCGGCCTGATTCCCATGATCCGGCTGTTGCTGCTCCGGCGCGTGACAGCCCGTCTTGTGATCCAGGCGAATCGCCGCCCGCGTCCCGCCTTTGCCCGCGCCATGCGCCCCTGGCCGGCCACTGTGCTGGCGGTCAGCCGGAGCGTCGCGGAAGCCTTTCCCGAAGATCTTCGCCCCAGGGTGCAGGTCCATTACGGCATCGCCAACTCGGAACTCTTCCGACCGCGTTCGACACCGCGGCCTCCCGGTCAGCCGATCCGATTCTGCGTGATGGGCGCTCTCGACAACACATGGAAAGGCGCCCACCTCGCGGTTGAGGCCTTCCGGCATCTGCCGCTCGACCTCGCGGCCCGGTGTGAACTACACCTCGCCGCGTACGAGAAGCCACCATCATTTCCTGAAAAGAACATCATCGCTTACCCGTGGATGAAGTCCGAAGCCGTGCCGGAGTTTCTACGCGGCATGGACATCATGCTTGTGCCATCGGACGACCACGAAACTTTTTCTCAGGTCATGGTGCAGGGCATGCTGACCGGTCTGCCCTGCATCACGTCCGCGTTGCCCGTGCTGACCGAGAAAATCGATACCGGCGGCGGTGCGTTCTACACCACTCTCCAGGAGTTCGCAGCGCACATGGCGTCGTTCGCGGAAGACACCGCACGACGCGAATCCGCGGGACGCACGGCCCGAGAAACCGCGCTGGCCCGCTATGTGTGGGATACGCGCGTCTTTTCGGAGCGTTATCTCTTCGATAGTGGTTCAAGACACTGAGACCACTGCGCGAGCTCGGACACAGCCCGGGATCGCTCCGTCCGGTATGGGCTGAGCCTTCGGCTTGACAGGTTCATTCAGTTCGCACGCGCCTTCTTCAGAAGTTCACGGATTGCCGCGTGATGTCGTGCCACTGTCATCACCACGAGGCGGCGTCCCAGGACCATGATGTAACCATGTTCGCCCCCGTTCTCCGCCCAACTCTCGCTGTCCACTGTCTGAGTGATGTGGTGAGCGGCCGCGTTGAGGACACGTGTCGCACGGTCAACCACGGAAGACTCTTCGATGATCCAATCCGGATCCGGCCTGTCGACCAGATCGCGAAGGTCGTAGATGACGATACGAGAACTAAGTCGTGACTCGACCTCGATCGGCGAGATGCGCACGCCGCCATCGGCGATGAACCACGACACACGCGTTCCTCTCCCGCCCCACAACTGACTCACCGCCAGGTCAAGCGCTTCATCCGACCGCAGGAGAGTTTTCGGGAACTCCAATGGCGTCGCCAGGTACACGGGTTGGTCCTCGATCGCATCCGCATCGATGCGCAACGACAGCCCGGTCGCCGCGGCGATCAGCGCGGTCAACTCATCGAGCTGCAACCGACCATCGGGAAGCCGGACTTCCGTTTCTCGCAACCGGCTTCGAATCGGAGTTTCATCCGTTGCGGACCGGCCCACCTGAATGACATCACCCTGAGCGGCGAGCGCCTCGATGAACTCTCGCACGGCCGAATCATTCTCCCTGGTCGTGTGGGTTGCCAGCACCCTCCCCACACCATAAATCTGCGAGGTGGTCCCTCCGTTGTCCGCCCAGTTTTCCGGGTCGATGAAGGAGATCACACCCTGCTGAACCGCGGCGTTGTTCTCTGTTACTGAGCCGCTCATACCGCAGGCATGCGCGGCACGACGTGTGTCGTACATGGAGTAGACCAGTTCCTCGTCACCTCCCCGATCGGCCGCCAGCGATATGCCGCTCCGCCACCCCCACAGGTACGCAGCGACACCGTGAACCTCTTCCGCCGCGTCTCGATTCTTCAACTCCGCCGTCAGAGACTGTCGCCAGGCCCCAGAGAAGTCCGCGCCGTACCACGGTGTCAATGGTGCAAGGAAGGTAGTCGGCACCGCGCCGATCCAACCGGATCGCATGATCCGCGGCACAGAAAAAAACACGTGTCCGCTGAGCGCGATGAGAATGCCCAGCAGCACCAGCCTGCGGCGTGCTCGGGGTCGTGATAACTCCCTGTCATTCTTGGACTTGCGACCGCATTCCGGGCACACTCGTTGCCCGGCTTCGTTCGCCTCGGTCGCGTTCATGTCGTAGCGGCACCCGGCGCACCTCATTCTTACACGCGCCCGATCCGCCACACCTCCGTACAGCGACAGCACCAGACCGATGGCCAGGACTGCCCACCCGAGCCATGACCAGATTGACGAGTCAGGCAACATGCAGATCGTACAGACTCTCCAAACCGACCTTAGTTCCCGCAGCACCAGACCGATCCCGAATCCGCGTTCAGGCAGTGCCCCGGCGGCTTATGTCCGAGAGCGCCGCCTCGCAAACAGCGCGCACCGCACGACCCGCGCCGCCGCCGGTGGTGCGTTGGGGAAGTCATCGCGCCGGTTTGACGCACGGCGGTTCGCCGTCGATGAGGCCCCCACACCGGAGACCTCATGGACCAGACTCGCTCACTGATGCGCCGCTCCGCGCGCTCAACGCCGGCCTTCACGCTGATTGAACTGCTGATCGTCATCACCGTCATCGGGGTGCTGATCGCCCTGAGCGTCCCGGCCGTAGCCGGGGCTCGCGAGAGTGGCAGGCAACTGATCTGCCTCTCTCACCTTCGGCAGGTGGGCGCGGCGGTGGGTCTGTATGCCAACGACCACAAGGACAAAGTCGTCAGCCCCAACTGGTATATCCCCGGTGATACCAGGCCCGGCTGGCTCTACACGGCCCCCGAGCCGGTGAGTTCAAACGAGTGGACGGAAGACCTCCGCACCACGGGAGCCCTCTGGCGGTACCTCGAATCCGCCCAGACCTACCGCTGTCCCACCGACCGGGGACCGTGGGACCGCTCCTCCATGCTCACCAGTTACCTCTTCAACGGTGCGCTCGCGGGTTTTCCCCTGGCTATGCGAGAGAACCGCACGTACACCGTCGATCGATTCCGACCCGATGCAGTGATTGCCTTCGAGCACAAGGGCCGGGATTGGAACGACGGCGCCAGCCAGCCCGACGAGATCCTCAACACGCGGCACGGCGAGGGCAACGTCGTCCTATGCATCGACGGACATACCGAGTGGTTGCCCCGTCATGTCTCGCTCGAGATGCTCTTTGCCGGAGGCGCAAGCCGACTGTGGTGTCAACCTGACCATCCGCAAGGAGGAAGCCGCGGCCCGGGTTGAATGAACATGGCCGGGATTCAGCGCTCAGTAGCCACGGTCTTCTGCGTCTTGCTCAACACCTCGACCGGTTTGAAGGTCGTTTCGAGCACCGTCTTGCTGTCCGCCTTCAACCAACCATCAAGGATTCCGGCGTAGACTGCACGGAAGTCGATCTTGTACTTCAGGTCGCCTTCGTCCAGATCGCGGAGGGATGGATGCTCCCCCACCACACCCCGTCGGACCATTGGTCCGCACAGGAACATGGGCGCCGCGGTGCCGTGGTCCGTGCCGGCGCTTGCGTTCTGACCGACACGCCGACCGAACTCCGAGAACGACATGGTCAGGACCCGGGAATCGTTGCGTTGCGCCTTGAGGTCCGAGTAGAAGGCCTTGAGCGCTCCCGCGAACTGGTTCAGGAGTTGGGCGTGACGCCCCTGCGCCCCGCCCTGCCCTGCATGGGTGTCGAATGATCCGTGAGTCACGTAGTAGACTCGTGTCTTCAGACCGGCGCGGATCATGAGCGCCACCATCTGCAACTGGCGGGCGATGTCCCCTTGCGGATACTGCACCAGCGGCCTCTGGGAGACTGCTTTGCGGATCATGTCGCTGCTGACCTGGGCGTCCAGCGCGGTGCGCACCAGGAAGTTGGAGTTTGTGTCTTTCGGTGTCGTGATGCTCCGACGATTGAGCGTTTCGTACCCATCCCGCAATGCCTTGTTCAGGTCCTGGGCCGACCACTTGAACAACTCCGCGGACTCGAACGAGACCGGCTTGATCTTCCGTCCTTGCATGGCGAGTGGTGCGGCGCGGCCGATGGCGATCCCCGGTGGACCGGAGGCCGCATCCTCGACGCGCTCCGCCGCGGGCGTTTCAACCGTGCCGCTTTCACCCTTCCCGAATCCGCAGCATTCGGCATCGAAGTAACGCCCCAGCCAGCCGTCGCCCGTAGCGGTGGTGTCGGCGGTGTGCCAGATGTCCATTGACTTGAAGTGCGATCTGTTGGGATTGGGATAGCCCACTCCCTGAACAACCGTGCACATCCCGTCGTCGTACAGGTCCTTGAGAGGCGCAAGTTGAGGATGGAACCCGATACCGTCGCCGATTTTCAGTGCTTCACGCTCGGGGATGCTGATGCCGGGCCTCGCCTTGTAGTATTCGGAAGCCCCGAAAGGAACCACGGTGTTCAGCCCGTCGTTGCCGCCGCTGAGTTGGAGCACCACCAGAATGTGATCGTCCGGAACACCCGGCACGCTCGTCAAGCCCCCCGCCCGCGCGTGCATCGCCAGCGCCGAGGAGTTGAGAAAAGCGGGCACGCTCGCCGTGGCGGAGGCGAGGACGAGACCCGATCGGAGAAACTCGCGGCGTGAGTATGGTGAGTTCATGGTTGGTCGCGGGTCGGAGTGATTGAAACGAAAACCGACGAGAAATGGCGGATCAGCAGAGTTGATATTCCGGCGCGGCGGTGGCGAGGAGCAGCATCCCGGTGACTGTCTCCTGTGTGACTCTGTCACCCGCCGCTCGCAGGTATTCACGAAGCGCCTGCGCTGTCGCGCTCGGGGATTGCCCCAGGGTGACGCGAAGAACCCGCTCGACAGCTGCGTCGGGGTCGCGGACTTCACCGAGGACGGCGAGCGCATCGAACTTCTGAGTATCCGCCGTCGGATCGAAGCCCTGGGGTTTCTTGCCCGTCAGCAGGAAGGCCAGCACATTCTGCCGGACGAACAGCGTCGAGGTATTGATCCACGAGCGGCCTCCGTCCCACCCTTTCACGCTCGGCGGGAAGAAGATGCGCTGTCCCATGAGATCGAGCGCATCGTTCAGAATCGACAAGTCCCGCGGCGGGGTGTTCAGCGACCGGATCGCGCCCACGACAAGCACGACCGGGCCTTTGATCTGTTGATTGCGGAAACGCGGCTCGTAGAAATGCTCGGACAAGAAGAGCCGCTTCAGCACGGGCTTGAGAGCGTAGCGATTCACACGAAGGGTATCGGCCATCTGGCGCAGCACGGCCCGCTGGGCGGGATCGAGAGTCTTGTCTCCGCCGCGTTCATCGGTCGGCACATCGGCGACAAAGTAGTGGTACAGTTTTCGGGAGATGTACCGAGCGCACGCCGGCTGGTTCAGGATGATGTCGACAAAGTCTTCGCCCTTGATGTTGCCGGATCGCCCGAGGATTCGCTTCTCGCCGTTGTCGTGGTTGCGGGGCTGAAAGACAAAGTCGTCGTCCTCGAACGTGTATCCCGTGAGAGCACGAGCACCTTCCTTGATGTCCTTCTCGGTGTAGTTGCCCACTCCAAGCGAGAAGAGTTCCATGATCTCCCGGGCGAGATTCTCGTTCGGCCGTCCCTTGCGGCTGTCGTTGTTGTCGAGGTAGGCGATCATCGCGGGGTCCTTGATGATCGCGTGCAGGATGTCCCCGAAGTTTCCGGCCGCGTTGGCGCGGAACATCTGGTTCTGCATGAACATGTGGTAACTGTTTTCGATCGTTCGGTAGTTGGTGGCGAAATGCCCGTGCCAGAAGAGCGTGAGTTTCTCTTCGAGCGGCCTGGGCGTTTCGATCATCCGCGTGAGCCACCACTTCTGGAGCTTCGCCATCTGCTGGCGGTCGGCCTGCTCGCGGTCCTGACGCATCTTTCGAAGTTCGGCCAACTTGTTCTCGTCCTGTGCCCGCTGCGCCGCGCGGTACATCTCCCGCTCGTTTCTGTCCGGCGGTCGCATGATCGTACGGTCGAACGTGTCAACCGCGACAGGCTCACCGGGGACCTTGTCGAAGTTCAGGATGTGATCAACGGATTTTTCGGGCCCCCACCTGACCAGGAGCGCGACTTGTTCCGCCGTACCTCCGAACCCCGCACGCCAGAGAAGGTGACGGGCATGCGCTTCGCCGAACGCGTCCTTTGACACCGGGCGGAGTGAAGTCGCCAGCCGTGCATCCCCAAGATCTTCTGTCCCCGCGTTTGGCTGCGTGTCGGGCGGGTTGGCCGGTTGGGTTAAAGGCATGAAGATCTCCTTCGGATTCACCTATCGGCAATACGCACTCGCCGCGATCTGATTGCATCCCCAGCCGAACTGGTCGTGCCGACCTCGGTTGCTGAATATCGGGCTGCCCACACCCCTTTCCTCCGTTCACAATCCCGAACAGTGCTTTCGCGAGCTCTGCATACTCATACGCCGCTCGGACCGGGGTGTATCCAGTCTCCGGAGGTGTTTAAACTTGACTTGTGAGACACCGGTGGACTCCGGCATCGACTCGGAGTACGCTCCCGGCGGTGGACCGTCAGTCCGGTGGGATGCACGGAGTAGGCGCGCATGAAGATCATTCTCGACACACGCACCGACCGGGTCAGAATCATTGATTCTCCCCAGCGTCCCTATGAAAACCCTGACGAAGAAGGTGCTTGGTCAGACGAACTCGACGAAACAAGATCGGAAGAGCGTCG
>DDSA01000187.1:45983-46170 GCA_002343715.1 Phycisphaerales bacterium UBA2402
TGGTCAGACGAACTCGACGAAACATGTCCGGTCCACAACCAATCAAAGGTCCTGATTCAAAGGGTACCGTCCTTTGAGACGCACCCGCGATTCCCAGAAACTGGCCGGCTGTAAGTCTTTCATAACTTCTTTCTGACTTCATTTCACAAAGGCCATGTCTTCAATGACACGGTTTGTTGGACTCGAG
>DDSA01000246.1 GCA_002343715.1 Phycisphaerales bacterium UBA2402
GCCGGCCGGGGAAAGACGCCCGCCCCCGCCGCCCCATACAAGCCGACTTTCTCCCCGCGGCCCGAGGTTCAGTCGTGCGGCCGACCATTAGGGTCCGGCCGCCTCGAAATCTCCGGCGAAGAGCACCAGGTCGTCGCCGCTCACCACGCCGTCGTTGTCGTAGTCGGCGAGCAGCCTGCTCCGCATCCAGATTTCGGCGAAGAGATCGGCATCGGCCGCATCCACCACGCCGTTGCGATTGGTATCCGGGCCGACCCGCGCCGGCCCCGCCGCGAGGTCGCGGTCCCCGCCGCCGCCCGACGCCATCGAGTTCTCTTCCGTGTCGTCGTACGCGCAGAAGTCGTTGCCGTTCACGCGGACGATCTGCACCAGATCGTAATAGGAGTGGAGCGATGGATACGTGAAGAAGTCGGTGTTGTGATGCCACAACTGCACCGAGACCTCGCCCCCATCGCTCACGAACTCGGTCGCGTTGAGGATGTCGAACGAACGCCGCAGGTAGCGCAGGTACCCATGATCGCCCCCCGTTTCGCCGATGGCGAAGACGTAATCGTGCCCCCAGTTCGTAACGTCATCGTCGATGTGGACCTGGTGATACTCGCCCATGCCCGTTCCGTGGTGCTTCCAGAGCCAGATCTGCCCCGTGACGTCGGGCGTGGTCGAATCCACCCAACATTCCAGGTTGATGCGCAGGCCGCAACCGGGCGCATCCAGAAGCCCTTCAAAGTGGCACTCCAGCACGGTCGTCGGTGCTTCCTCGAAGAAATCAGCCTCGACGCGAACCGTCTGTTCCTCGTCCGCATTCTCGGGGTCGCGGAGCGTGGTCCACAGGTGCTCGACCGGGCCCACGATGCCGCTGCCGAACGCTTCTTCCCGGCTCACCAACCGCGGCATGTACGCCTTCAGGTACGTCGTGCGCACGCTCTCGTACTTGTCCAACGTCTCCCCGCCCGCCATCCAGACCGCGATCTTCTCCACGTCCTTGTGCCTGCACAGCGACAGGACGTGAAGCAGCTCCTCCTCGGTGTAGGCGTAGTCGTCGAACTCGTAATAGGGCGCGGCGACCCACGGCATCATGCTGTGCTGGCGCCCGCCGGAGCCGGAGTTGATGGCGCTCTCGATGTTCTGCCGCCGCACGCGCATCACCGGCTCAAACTTCTGCTCCGGGGGGTGGTTGATGAGGTACAGGTTCTTCTGCACGTGGTTGAAGGGAGTGGCGTCGAGTTCGATGGGGTAGAAGTTGGGAGCGTCAAACTCGGAGAAGGTGCGGGTGCGGCTCGTCAGCCAGCGGACCCCGGGGAAGTTCACGGGACCGGTTGGAGAGGTCAACGAGTTGCCGCTGTACTGCGCCGGGCAAGAGCGGGATGCCTCGTTGGTCCAGTTGATGAACACGCGGGGAAACTCATACGCGGGAACCCGGGCGGTCGCCGCGTTGTCTGTGCCGGCGTTGTCCTCGAACCAGCCGAACCGGTCCGGCTCTCCGTCTGCTTGGGACGCGTTGTACTGGCTGATGAGCGGGGCCACGATCTGATCGGTGGAGTGAGCCGTGTTCCAGTCGGCGATCGCGGCTCGGATCGGCTCGTAGAAGCACTCTTCCAGCACCGCGGCGTGAACGCGGAGCATGACATCGGTGAACCACATGTAGACGCGGCGGTTGGGGTGCTGGTACGGGGTGGTCACGGGTGTCGAGCCGCTGCCCCACAGAAAGAAGATGTAGTCCGAGGGCGTGTCGGCCGGGTTCATGCCGTAGTCCGCCGCGGTATCCTCCCACACTTCTTTCAGCGTCTTCCCATCGAAGCCGGGAACAGGGTGTGCATCATCATCCTACCGATCATCGGCTTCGAGGGAGGCGATCGCCGCGATCTTGTGCATGCTCGTGGGCGCAAGGTCCGGCGGTTCCGAATCCACCAGGATGTACCGGGGGAAGGGGATGATCTGATGGCTGCTCAGGGCGAGCGGCCCCGGCTCGCACGGGCACAGGCCGCTGCCCGAGATCGTAATCGATTCTGTGGGCGCGGCCCGGAGCCGGAGGAACTCGGCGATGAAATCCTCTGTCCATTCCAGCAGTTCTTCTCGCGCATCGGTGAGCCAGGGATGGCGGCGGAGGATCGCTATTTTTTCCGCAGTGGTTGGAGCCGAACCACCCCAATCCGTCGGTTCGCTGAGTTGATCGCTGTTGCGGTACAGACACGTCTCGGTATTCACATTGCAACTGGCGAAGTTGATGACCACGAGCGTGGACCACTCGGCATCGATGGTCGAGTCGTTCGACGGAAAGGCCCGCTGACGCAGGCGCAGCGCCGCGGCCTTGCCCGCTTTTTCCGGGTCCGCCAGCATGGTGCAGTCGTTCTCGACCGCGGACCCGACCTTGAGGTACGTCGCGGTCTGGAACCGCGAATCATGCACCCAGCCGGAAGGTTCTTCGGGGCACGACTGGTCCGCGATCCAGATGAAGAACTGCGGCAGCGTCGTCTGGGCATGGCCCGCACACGCCGCCAGCGCGCAGCACAACCCGGCCACCAGTGCGTGGGTTCGATTCATGGCTTGGATTCTCCGAGAGTTGAGAGAGAAAACTCAGCGCGGAGAACGCACGCGCCCACACAGCATCACGGCGAACGCCGCCGGGATGGGAACATCAGAACAGCAGAAAGCAAGACAAGGGTGGCGGGGGCTGGGATGGTGGCCACGAAGGTCTGCCGCAAGCCGTTGACCATCGCTCGCCCGGAGAACGTGCGGCCATCCGCTGAAACGTCGTAGGCAATCTCGAGGCGAACACCGGTAGGGACGCTGACCCCATGTGAACTTAGATAGTCTTGAAGCAGCATCCCCTCGGTAGTACTCGCCCAAACAAACGCGTCGAAGATATTCCCGGTCCTTCCCGCATATCCCACGATGACTTGCCCATCGTCGCTCACGCCCCACGCGTACCCGCCGCGCTCTGAGTAACCGGGACCCCACAGGCGAGTGACGCCGCCATCCGGACCCCATACAGCGGCCACGCCACCCGAAAGCCCAACGATCCAATCACCGTTGGCCGAGACGCCCTGTACTCCCGCCACTTCCTCTAGTCCCGGCACAAACGGCAACTGGATCGGGAAGTTGTTGTCGATCCACTTGACCGGCTTGGTGGTGAAGGCCTGGGCATCGGTACACATGCCCACGGTCACGCGCCCATCGCGGCTGACGGCGGTGGCCTCGACGTACTCATCGAAGGGCGAGAGGGCCGAGAGCGCACGCATCCCCTGCTGCGGCGTCCAGCGGAAGGCGACGCTCTCCTCGAAGAACAACTCGAGCAAACGGGTGCAGTTCCCGACGATCACATTGCCGGTTTCGTCCGCGCCCCAGGCCGAACCTTGTGTGTAACCACCAATAAGCCCGAGTTCCAATGCTTCGCCGGTGGCAGAGTCAAACCGCGTAGGAACTGCCGGTCTCGACGAAGAATACCCGACCGAGCCGACACCGATCAACCCGTTCCCAGACACGCCGCGCATGGTCGTGTCGATGTATTCGGTGTTCGTCTCTGAAAAATCGACGCGCGCTCCCACATTTGGCACGAGCAACGCAGCACTTAGCGCCCGGCCCGGGGTGATGCGCCGCTCCGCCCAGCAGCCAACCACTCGCCCATCAGCCGATAACCCGCCGGGTTCCGCCCTTCGATAATCCGGCCCCGGATCAATCAGGTGAAACCCAAAGGTCTGCCCAAAGGCCGACCCGCACACAGCAACCGCCATCACAGCGGCATTGACAAGACCTCTGGTTGGAACGGATCGCCGTGGAACCACGCCGCACCTCCGGGAGTCGGCCCGCTGGCCAAGAGCCTCTGGCGGCGTTGCGGCCGCGTGCTTCCGGCGTGCGGGAAATCGATCGATAGAAGCAGTATACTAAGGGGGGGGGGAGGGGCGTCAAGCAAAATCTCCAAAGTTCCCCACATTTCTTTCTGCCGCACGCCGTCCGTCCGTTATCGCCGTTTGCTCATGAACTCCAGCACGTCGATCTTGCTGACGATGCCGACGATCCTGCCGTTGTCGACGACGACCCCGACCTGGTCGGTCTCGAAGATGCGGAAGAGTTCTTCGATGCGGGCCTTGGGATAGATAAGCCCGCCGATGGGGTGCGAGACAGCGCGGGCCGGACTGCCGGTGGTGATCTGGCCGGATTGCAGGCCGCGGAGAACATCGACCTCGTGCACCATGCCCACCGGGTTTCCCTTGTCGTCGACGATGGGCACCTGGCTGATGCCCCTGGTCTTGAACGTCTCGATGATCTCGCCGATCTGCGTGGCGGGCGCCGCGGAATGAATCGGGCGCGAGGGGATGGCCCGCAGCACGTCCTCGACCAGGCCCAGGTCACGGTCGGACCCGAAGAAGCCGTAGTCCTTCATCCACTGATCGTTCAGGAACTTGGTGGTGTAGCGCGTCGCGGAATCGGGCAACACCGTCACGATCGTCTTTCCCGCCCCAAGTTTCTTCGCCAGCTCCACCGCGATGTGGACGTTGCTCCCCGACGATCCGCCGCAGAAGAGGCCCTCCTCCCGCACCAGGCGCCGGGCCATGTGGAACGACTCGCGGTCGTTGACCTGGTAGAACTCATCGACGACGCTGTAGTCCATGGCATCGCAGAGGATGTCCTCGCCCACGCCCTCGACCTTGTAGACGTGCGGGGTGGGCATGGTCTTGGTGTAGAAGTAGTGGTAGTGGACGCTGCCGATGGGATCGACGCCCACGACCCGGATGTGCGGGGCCTTCTTCTTGAGGAAGCGGCCCACGCCGCTGACCGTGCCGCCCGTGCCCGCGCCCGCGACGTACACGTCGAACTTCCCGTCGGTGTCGCGCCAGATCTCCGGCCCGGTCGAGAGTTCGTGCGCCTCGATGTTCAACTGGTTGTGGTACTGGTTCACGTAGAAGCCGTTGGGCGTCTCGCGGGCGATGCGCTTGGCGGTCTCGACGTAGTGCTGGGGGCTGTCGCCGGGGACATCGGTGGGCGTGATGACGACCTCGGCCCCGAAGGCCTTGAGCATGTTCACCTTCTCGAGGCTCATCTTGTCGGGCATCGTGAAGACACAGCGGTACCCCTTGACGGCGGCCCACATGGCGACACCCTGGCCCGTGTTGCCGCTGGTGTTCTCGACGATCGTCGCGCCGGGCTTGATGAGGCCCTGCTTCTCGCTCTCGTTCAGGATGTGGACCGCCATGCGGTCCTTGATGGAGCCGGTGGGGTTCATGTACTCGCACTTGACGAGGACCGTGGCGGCTCCCGAGGGAACGACCTTGTTGAGTTTGACCAGCGGTGTGCCGCCCACGGCGGCGAGGATGTCGGGGAAGATGCGCACGAGATACCTCCGGAGTGAAGTGGCAAGGGTAGGTGAGGCGTGATCAGCGCCCCCGCCGGCCCACGGAGTTGAACTGGGGCCGCGGCCCTACTTGATCGGCTGGTACGGCAGGCCGAGCCGGTCGAAGATCCAGGCGACGGCGTCCACCTTCTGTTCGATGCGCTCCGAGAGGGGTGTGCCGCCCCCGTGGCCGCTGTTGCCGCTGGTGCGGAGCAGGCAATCGGCCCCCACGGCCTGGAGCCGCGCGGTCATCTTGCGGCTCTGCATGGGATCGACGCGGGGGTCGTTGGCCCCGGTCAGGAAGAGCACCGAGGGGTACGTCACGCCTTCCCTGACGTTGTGATACGGGGAATAGGCGAGCAGCGCCCGGAACTGGGCCTCGTCCTTCACGGTGCCGAACTCGGGGATGTTGAAGGCCCCGTTGGGCGAGAGTTCCACGCGGAGCATGTCGTAGATGCCGACGTGGCTGACCACGGCGCGGCAGAGGTCGGGGTGCTGCGTGAGCGTCGCGCCCATGAGCAGGCCCCCGTTGCTCCCGCCCTCGATGACCAGGCGTTCGGGGCGGGTGTACCCGGCGTCGATCATGTGGCGGCACGCCGCGGCGAAGTCGTCAAAGACGTTCTGCTTGTTCGTCAACGCGCCCTGACGGTGCCAGGCCTCGCCGTACTCGCCCCCGCCGCGGAGGTTGACCTCGGCGAAGACGAATCCCTGCTCGATGAGGATGCGGTTGGCCGCGCGGAAGGACGGGGTGATGTTGACGCCGTAGCCGCCGTAGCCGGTGATGAGGCAGGGGTGAGAGCCGTCGAGAGCGAGGCCCTTCCTGCGGATGATGTTGATGGGGACCTTGGTGCCGTCCTTGCTCGTGGCGAACTCGCGGACGACCTCGCAGTCGTCGAAGGAGACGGGGGCCTTGACTTCGAGGGCGGTCTTCCTTGTTTCTCCGGTGGTGACATCGAACTCGTACCACGCCGCGGGGTCGATGTACGAGACGTTGCTGAAGAGAACTTTGGCATCGTCGAGGACGGTGACGCCGCCGGCATCGGCGACCCCGAGTTGGCGGGGCGAGGCGGCGGGGTTGCCGTGGTGGTCGAAGGCGCGAATCTCGCTGGGTCCGCCGAGTTGATAGGTGACGAACAGGGCGCGGGGGGCGCTGGTGAGAGAGGCCCCATCCCAGAACTCGCTGACGATGGCGTCCCGGCCTTCGGGGATGAACAGGGTGGCGGCCCTGGCACCGATGCGGGTCCAGTCGCCATCGTCGGTGATGCTGAGGGACATGACTTTGCCCTTGGGCGCGCTGTCGCGCGAGATGAGGTAGATGGTGTTGGCGGGGCCGAAGGCGGCCTGAACGATCTTGTCGTCGTAGTCGGCCAGGTAGCGCCACGTGGCGCTGGAGTCGCGGAGGTAGAGGGCGAAGGTGCCTCCGTCGCCGTGCTGCACGGTGCAGAGCACGCGTCCGCTCTCGGGATCGGACTGGAGCCAGATCTCGGCGATGCGGGTGAACTCGAAGGGGTTGGTGCGGCCGTAGGGCAGGGGCCGGTTCACGATGACGTGCTTGTAGGCCTGGGGCTTCTCACCGCCGATCTCGTAGAGGTCTTTCTCGGTGGGTGTGCCGAGCTTGTGGTAATAGACCTGGGTGTAGAAGTCCATGTCGGCCTCGGGGCGCTCGCCCGCGCGGGGGTAGCGCGAGTAGAAGAAGCCGATGTCCTTCTTCGACCAGGCGAGGCTGCCGCCGGCGGTGCCGCCGTTGACGCGGGGGACGACATCGCCGGTGGGCTGGCCGGTCTCGATGTCGAAGACGTGAACATCGCCGGACTCGGTCCCCGCCTTCGACAGCGAGACGGCGACGTACTTGCCCGTGTGGCTGGGGACGAACCAATCGATCGAGGTGTGGCCCTCGGGGTCGATGACGGCGGGATCGACCAGCACCCGCTCGGTCTCGGGCTGGTGGGCCGAGTCCATGATGACCAGCATGGGCTGCTGCTTGGGGGGTTGGCGCTTGAGGGCCAGGACCTTGCCCGCCGCGGCGTGCAGCCCGAAGTACATGGGCGACT
>DDSA01000008.1 GCA_002343715.1 Phycisphaerales bacterium UBA2402
CGGCAACGGTGGGACGCCGGGCGATGGAGGCAACGGTGGAACACCGGGCGATGGAGGCAACGGTGGAACACCGGGCGATGGAGGCAACGGTGGGACGCCGGGTGATGGCGGCAACGGTGGGACGCCGGGCGATGGAGGCACTCCCGGTGATGGTGGAACCGGAGGAAGGCCGAACGACAGCGGGAACGGTGGTGCGCCTGGCAATGGTGGAAACGGTGGTACACCAAACAACGGCGGTAACGGTGGAGCACCGAACAGTGGCGGAAATGGAACCGGCAACACACCCGGTCATGGCGGCAACGGTTCAGGCGGCTCGGGTACTGGAGACACAGGCAACAGCGGCCCGGGATCGGGAGGCACAGGTATAACTGCTCCTGGTGCCACACCCGAAACGCGTGGCCCATCTGCCGGTGCCCGGCGCGTGGGCGTAAGCAAGGCATCACCCGCAGCCAAGAACCGTCAACCCATCCGCGTGATCAGCAAGTCCACCCACCTGAAACGGGTCGTCCCCCAGGTACGCATGTCCAGCACACCTCAGAGCACCAAACACCGCACCACAACCGTGGTTGTGCCGAGAGCGCCGCTGAGCCGCTTGCACGCGGGCGTTCCGGTCCACTAGACACTCGGGACTTCGGTTCGTCTCACCACCGGCCCGCGGAAGCGGGCCTTTTCTCTTTTGGGGTGCTGCAATCGTGCGCGTAGCATTGACAGCATGAAGCCGATCTCACCAACGCAACGGGCCATGCATCTGCGGTGGCTGCGTGAAGTAGCCCAACTACCCACTGCCTCAGGGCGCGAAGAACGCGTGATCACATGGATCGAACACTGGCTGGCAGATCGACCTTCCCTTCGTCTCACCCGCGATGCCTCCGGCTCGATGCACATCGCCCGAGCCGATGAGCCGCCGGGCAGGCCGATGTATTTCACCGCGCACCTGGATCATCCGGCGTTTGTCGTCGAACGCATCGTGGCCCCCGATGTGGTGCAGTGCTCGTTCCGCGGCGGGGTGATGGACCCGTACTTCGTCGATGCCCCGATCGTGATCCACGATGGAACCGGCGCCACGCACCGCGCGGCGCTCTTCGGTGAACCTCGCACCGGGGAGCCGGACCCGCGAGGCCGGCCTGATCCGTTCAAGCACTACATGGCCGAGTTGCTCCACCCCACCGATGCCATCCGGATCGGTGATGTGGGCGTGTGGGACGTTGGACCGTCCGAGATCATCGAGGGTCTGTTCCATGCACCGGCGTGCGACGACCTGGCGGCGCTGGCGGCAGCGCTCGCGGCGTACGACGTACTCCTCGCCGCTCCCGCGGCTCAGCCCACCAGGCTCCTCTTCACACGCGCGGAGGAGATCGGCTTCGTGGGAGCGATCGGCGCGTGCCGCGCCGGCACGATGCCGCGTGATTCCCGCGTGATCGCGCTGGAGAACAGCCGGAGTTTCGCGGACAGCCCGATCGGCGGCGGACCGATTGTGCGTGTCGGGGATCGCCTGTCAATATTCACGCCGCGGCTCACCGATGCGGTCGCCAGGCGCGCGGAAGAAATCGCCGGCGGCCCCGCGCAGGTCACGGCCACCCAGCGTGCCGCCGAGGGGCCGCCGTGGAAATGGCAGCGAAAACTGATGGCGGGGGGCGCGTGCGAAGCATCGGTTTTCTGTGCCGCGGGGTATGAAGCAACGTGCATCTGCCTTCCCCTTGGAAACTACCACAACATGGCCGATCTGGAGGCGGTTCAGAACGGGGTTCCTGGTGCCTCGGCGAAAGTAGCGAGGGAGTTCATTTCCGTCTCGGACTTCGAGGGCTTGGTGGACCTGCTGGTGGCGTGCGGTGAACGCCTCCCCGAGGCCGCGGGGATCGGTGAACGCTTCGAGAAGTTGTGGACTGAACGAGCGTTTGTGCTGGGGTAGACCGAGGCCGCTTCCATCGTGTGTGAGTGTTCGCGCGGGTGCGGGATTCCGGATCAATCACATCGCCTTATCACCCTGGTTCATGCTTTCCCCTACCTCTCGATTTTCTGATCGCGCCTCGGAGTATGTGAAGTTCCGACCAACGTACCCGCCGGCGGCGGTCGATGCGGTGCTGGACGGGTTGGGGTTGCCCTCCGGGTTGCTTGCGGCCGATGTGGGGGCGGGAACAGGCATCTCGGCACGGTTGCTGGCCGATCGAGGTTGCCGGGTGATCGCCATCGAACCGAACCGGGCGATGCGCGACGCGGCGGAACCACACCAGCGCGTCGAGTGGCGTGATGGATCGGCTGAAGACCTTGGCTTGCACAGCGAGAGCATCGACCTGGTGATAGCGGCGCAGGCGTTCCATTGGTTCCGGCCGACGAGCGCGCTGGCCGAGTTCGCGCGGGTACTCCGACCGGGCGGCCGCTTGGCCCTTGTCTGGAATCTGCGCGATAACCGCGATGCGTTCACGGCGGGCTATACGGCGGCGCTGCTCCGCACAGCGATCGATGATGCCGTGGAGAAGGACCTTCAAACCGATTCACTCGCGGCGTGCGCGTTGTATCAAACCGCGCATCGACTGGAGTTCGAGGGCGTGCCGCAGTCGTTCACGGCCGAAGGGTTGTTGGGCCGGGCGCTCTCCTCGTCGTACGTCCCCAGAAGCGGACCGGCGCACGCAACGTTGGTCTCCGAGTTGAACGCCCTTCACGCGGCTCATGCGGACGCCCAGGGCCGCGTCCAACTTCGTTACCGCACCGAAGTCTGGCTCGCGCGGCGGCTGTGAAGCGCAACAAGAAAGCCGGCCCCCTCTCTATCCGCGGGCCGGCTTCCTCGGTTGGCTGAGATTGAGCATTCACGCCGCGGCGAACCGGCGGAGAGGGTCAGGCCCCGCCCGGAAGAGAGTGCGGCGAAAGATCGTTCAAACTACCGGCGTCTTCGGGTGGCGGCGATGCCGCCGAGAAGACCCAGTGCGATGGCCCCCGGTGTGGGAACGACGTTGGTGCTCCCGGTGAAAGCCGTATTCCCGAAGAATGTCTGAAAGGCACCACCGGGACCGATGATCTCCGGCCCGCCCATGACGTTGGTCACGTTGCTGAGGGCGAACGTGCCGTCCTGGGCGTTGTCGAGCGTACGGCCCGGCGCGAGAAGGGCGGTGAGTCGCGGACCCGCCGAATAGGACAGCCCGGTGTTGTTATTCAGGAGGATGACGTTCGTGCTCCCGAAGTGAATGAACGTTCCCGCGGAAACGGTTCCCGAGATAATGTCGGTTCGGACATTACCTGTAAAGTCATAAATAGCGAAGTTTCCCGCCACGGGCGCACGAAAGAAACCTCCGCCCATGTCCACTGCCGGGGCGAGGGTCATCGTCACCGCCAGGCGCGCGTTGGGGAAGTTCACGACCCCGAACCCCTCGTTGGTTCCGTCAACGGTGAAGTTGAGAACCGCGTTCTGGTTGAACACGAGAAGGCCGGTGTCCACACCGCCGGCGTTGGCGATGTTGGTCATCGTCGCCCCGAGCGGTGGAGGCGCGAATGAAAACGTAATGACTCCGGCGAGCGCCGCCGGGCCTGCGAACAGGCCCGCCAGCGCCGCCACGGTGCGACGGCGTGCGAACATACCGACCTCCTGCTCCCGCGACGGTGCGGAGCATCTGCCAACCTGCCAAACGCCCGGCTTCGGCCGGACGTCAGAATCTCCCGAGTTGTGATGGGGAGGCCCGTTCCTGTCGGAGCGCTATCCGCGCTCCCGGGCCACACTACAACATGCCACACGAATTCAAGAAGTGCAAGGAAAAAACGGAAAAATCCTCAAAATCGTTCAAATTGTTACACGCCTTCCAGGCGAACCATGACGAACGGCCTCCTTGGGCCGCTTTTTGGCCGAGATTGCGTATCCCGACTTGCCATACCCTGACGATAACCTACCCGCCTCATGAAAGACAATCGCCGATTTCCATCCTTTGATCCGGCGCTCGGGCCAGGCCCGTTTGCATCGCTCTTCTGGCCGAAACTCCTCCACGCGGCGGGGCTGGCCCTTCGGCCTCAACGAGTCCTGCTTGGCATGTTCGGCGTCCTTCTGATCGCGCTGGCGGATCGGTTGCCCGTCCTCTGGAATAAGGGAGGCGCTCAGGCGTTCCAGTCTTGGCTGGCGGGCGCGGTTGAATCACTCGGCCGGGTCCGGAGCGGTCTGACCGGTGCGGATCCCGGCCTTGTCGGCGGCGGGTTGGGATCGATCTTTATCTCATCACCACGAGAGTTGTTCGCGCACGCCCCGTTGGGCACTCTCGTCACACTTCTGATCTCGCTCCCGGCGTGGGCACTGCTCTCGCTGGCCGTATGCCGCTCGTGCGCCACGGAGTTCGCGCTCGGTGAGCGTCTCACGTGGCCCGAATCGGTGGCGTTCGCCCGCTCGCGTTGGCTCTCGGGGATCGGCGTTCTGTTGTCGCCGTGGATCGTGCTCTACTCGACGATCCTGCTGCTCGCCATCCTGGGGTGGGTGCTGCTGCGATGGCCGTACGTTCAAGTGCTCGGCGGCGCGGTCTATGTGATCGCGTTGCCGCTGGGCGTTCTTGGTGTGGTGGTTCTCCTGGGCCTGCTGCTGGGCGGGTGGATGCTCGTCCCGGCCGTGGCGTGCGAAGGTTCGGACTGGATCGACGGGGTCCAGCGCGTGTACGCCTACGCCGTGGCGAGGCCGGCGCGTTTGGCGGCGTATCTCGTCGTGCTCGCGATCGCCGGAGTTCTCTGTATCGGCGCCGCCTGGGTGGTGACCCATCTGATCGCCGGTTTCACGTTCCGCGCTTCGATGTTGTGGCTGCCGGACACGACCGCCGCGAACCTTTCGGGACGCACGCTCTGGATGCACCAGGCAGCGGACGCGAGCGATGCAGCGGACGCGATCGCCGACACCGATGCGGGCGGGTCCGCCGCACGCGGACTAGTCGGATTCTGGACCAGGCTCCCGCTGTGGCTCGCGCTGGGATACGCGGCGAGTTATATCTGCTGCGCCGGCACCGTGCTGTACCTGACCATGCGGCGCGTCTGCGACGGGCAGGATATCGGCGAGTTGTGGAAGCCGGGGATGATCCCCGGCACGGGCGCTCCTGTCAGCCCCGAAGGTGAAGAGGGCGATGATGAGTGACCGGTTTCGATGATGCACGGGAACGCATTTTCTCCGCACGGACACGTCGAGGGCTCGGACGCGAGGGATCGGGCCGTGAGGGTGGCCGGTGAACTCGCTGAACGGGGAGTTGGAAGTGTGGAACTGCGAGCACGCGGCGTATCACGTGTGCTCGCCGCGCGTGTCACCGACCTCCCCGGGGAACTGCTCGGAGCGGTGCGTGGCGAGTTGATCGTTCATTCGCTCGGGGTGAAAGTCGTTTTCGACGAATCAGGAGCCTCGTGGGAGCGGCTCGACGGGGAGCAGGTCTGACTGCGCCAGCACAGCCGGGAGTGCATCGAGAGGGCAAGCTCGAACGAGTGTGCATTCACCGACCGCGGTGCGCCGAAGATCGGTGAGGTACCCCCCGCACCCCAGGGACGATCCGAGATCCCGCGCCAGAGATCGGATGTAGGTGCCTTTGCCGCAGTCGACGGAGAGACGCAGCGTCGGCCAGTCGTACCCGTTGATCCGGATCGCATGGACAACGACCGCACGTGCCGGGATCGCAACTTCTTTCCCCGCGCGGGCCAGGTCGTAGGCCCGTTGGCCATCGATATGAACCGCCGAAAACGCCGGCGGGCACTGCATGATCGTTCCGACAAAGCGGGGCAGCACGGCCTCGATATCGGCGGGCCCGGGGATTCGTTCCGGAATCACCGCGGTGAACGTGCCCTCCGCATCGTCGGTCGATGAGATGCCCGACAGGTCGATCACCGCGTCGTAGGCCTTGGGCTGCCCCATGAACTCAGAGACGCGCTTGGTCGCGCTCCCGACCAGCACCACGAGCACGCCAGTGGCGAGAGGGTCGAGGGTTCCCGCGTGGCCAACCTTGATGCGTTTGGGCGCACCGCCGCGGCGAAGACGGGCGCGGATCGCGGCACAGACCTGCATCGATGTCGGGCCTTTGTGCTTGTCGATGATGAGCAGCCCCGATGGGGTCGGAACCTGCGGCCGCATCGGATCTGTCATGGTCGTGCCTCCGCGATGGCGACCAGAACGCGTTGGCCCTTGGAGTAGTTGAACCCCAGCGTGCCGCCGAGCGATTTGAGTTCCGGCCTGCGGTTCAGGAGTCGTTCCTCGATCACGATCAACGCGCCAGGATTTCGTTCGAGCCATGCGGCGAGATCCCCCTCCCGCACGCGCCGGGCCCGGCCACGGGTCTCGAAGATCAGGCTGTCTTCTTCAAAACCAACAGCGGCGATGGGCCGAGCGGCCGCCGGATCGTGCCGGGAGAGCAGTCCCACCACCGAGCGCGAGGTCCAGATCATCGGGAGTCGGGGCAAGCCGGCGCAGATCAGCATGCCTCCCACTCCGGCAAGGGCGATGCCGCCCGTGTGCATCGCGGTCAACCCGCGGGCGAGCCAGGAACGACGCGTCCACACATAGAACAGCGCCGCGGTCGGCACGCCGAGCAATCCCGCGGCCGCGCCGAGCAGCGGGCGGCTGTCGCTGCGCAGTGAGTACGCAAAGACGGCTACACCAGCGCTCGCAAAGACCACCGCGCCCAGCATCCACGCCCTCGCCGCGAACTTGCCCCACCAGGTCGAGAAGACCCGCCGCGTCAGCAGCCGCGGGCGAAGCACGAAGCGTGCGGCCAGAAGGGCGAGCGCCGGGTAGAGCGGCATCGTGTAGTGCGGCAGTTTGGTGGCCACAATCTCGAACATGATCCAGGAAGGCCCGGCCCACGCGATCAGGAACCACTCCGGGCGGGCGGGGAGGGATCGGGTGCATGGCGTCAGGCGGAACGCTCGCCACCACCCTTTCACGGTCAGCACCAGGGCGGCCCCGAGGCACAGGCACCCGGGGAAAAGCAGCACCCACACAAGCAGCGTGTGAAACCCGGGCGGGCCGGCATGCCCCTCCATCGGCGATAAGGCACGCCCGAGCGTCTCATCTATCGCAGTACGCGTCAGCACATCCGAACTCACCCGTCGCGTCACTATCCACTGCCACGGGACAACCACCGCCGCCAACAGCGACAAGCCGAAGAGCGGCGCGGTCTCGATCAGCCATCGGTACCGCCGCGTCCCGAGCGTGAACACGACGGCCCCGAGCACGACAACCAACGGCGTAACCGGCCCCTTCACCAGCACCCCGAGGGCCACACACCCCCACAAGAGCAACTGCCGCGCGGTCGTTGCACCGCGAGAAACGATCAGCCACAGCCCGAGCATCGCGCCGGTGGTGCAGGCGACCAGGACCATGTCGGCCCGTGCCTGCCGGGCCTCCCACAGAAAGACGGGGGCCACGGCGATGAACGCGGCCCCGAGCACCGCCGCCCGCGGATGGAACATGGCAAGCCCGATCCTCCGGGTCAGCAGCACAACCACGATCGCCGCGATCAGGCTCGGGACACGGTACATCCAGATGCGGTCGCGTGCGATGTCCCCGCCCGTGAAAAGGCCGGCGCTGGACGCCTGAAGCCAATAGATCAGCGGGGGCTTGTTCAGTCTCGCTCGGTCCTGAATGCGCGGCACGACCCAGTCACCCGATTCGACCATCTGCCGTGAAGCCTGAGCAAATCTTGCTTCATCGCGGTCGACGGCGGGCATCGAGAAGAAACCCGGTAGATACACTCCCAGGCACAGCACCACGAGCGCCCACGCCGCCGCGGGCGACGAGCACCAAGCGGACCATCGACCCGAGTTGAACACAGCACCGGACATCGTGAGGAACGACTGTAACGGCCACGGATCCGCCCCGCGTCGCCGCGTGGGGCTGATTGCCGTACTTGGCTGCCTCGCGTTTGTGCTCTGCCTGCCGCTCGATCCCATGCTTTCGGGCTTGCTCACGGGGATTCAAGTCAAGAACGACCTTCGGCGGGAGCTCGAGTTCCTTCAGCAGTTCGGGGCGATCACGTCCGTCATCCTAATCCTGCTCTCCGCGGTTCTCCTTGATCCGGGGGCACGGCCACTTCTTCCGAGATTCATCCTCGCGCTGGCGGCCCCCGCCGCGGCCGCTTGGGTACTCAAGTGCCTGATCGGCCGTGGTCGCCCGAAGTTGGAGAACCCCTACCTCTTCGTGCCCCCCTGGAGGGCGCACCCGGTCCCCTTGCGCGATGGGTCGGTCGCCCCGCTTCATTCATGGGAGTTCTGGAACAGTTCCGCGGCGCTCCTGAACTCGCTCCCCAGCAGCCACACCTCCGCGGCGTTCGCCTTCGCCGCGTTGTTATCGTGGCGGTACCGACCGTTGCGCCATCTCGTCGTCGCGATCGCGTTCGCGGTTGGCGTGTGCCGACTTCTCTTCGGCTCACACTACCTTTCGGATGTCGTCGCCGGGGGCGTGCTTGGTTGGACAGTCGCCTCGCTTGTGTTGCAGCAAAGCCGTGCGAAAACCCGGGTGTAAGCCCGCGCTTCGGAGCACAGGAAGCAGGAATCAGACTCCTACCGCCGCGGCGTCCCGATCCGAGAGCATACCACCGTCGGAGCGTTGCTTCACTGTGCCGTCACGCTTCCAGGATCGTTCACAGCGCGGGCGGGAGCGAAGATCAACCACCTTCGGCTCCCGCAATGCGGGATCGAGCGTGACTTCGCTGACACCAAGCAGGTCGGCGAGATCGTTGCGATCGATCGGAGCGAGCGAGCCGTCGGCATCCGGGAGCACAAGACCGGCGTCGAGAGGGTTCTCGACCCCGAGTTCGGACTTCGCTTTCTCGAGCGCGGTTTTGGCCGCGTGCCGTGCCGCGGCGAGTGAACCCGCGGCCGAAGCATGCCAGCGCACGTTCGTGGACGGGGCGAACTCCAGCGTGTGGATGCAGCGGGGGTCATCGGGCCCGGCCTTCCACATGGCCCGGTAGGCCTCGTCCGCGGTGTGGGGCAGGATGGGCGCGAGGAGCCGACAGAGCGCATCGGTGATGGTCCACAGCACGGTCTGCGCCCGGCGGCGGCGAACCGACCCCGCGGCATCGCAGTAGAGCCGATCCTTGACCGCCGCGAGGTACTCGGCCGAGAGTTCGTTGTTGCAGAAATCGAAGAGCGCCTTGTGGGCCGTCTTGAAGTCGTAGCGCTCGTACGACAAGCGGACCTCGGCCGAAACCCGGTCCAGGGCACTGAGAATCCAGGCGTCCAGCGATGCGGGCGGCACGTCCGTCAGGGGGATGGCGTGGCCCTTCTCGCCGCCGCCCTCGGGCTCGAAGTCGTAGAGATTGCTGAGCATGAACCGAAGCGTGTTGCGCACCTTGCGGTAACTCTCGCCCATCAGCGCGAAGAGTTCGAGATCGGCCTTCACATCGTTCTCGTAGGCCAGCGAAGAGACCCACCAGCGCATCACGTCCATGCCGTAGTCGCCGGCGAGAGCATCGACCTCGTATTTCGCGGCATCAGGCCTGCTTTTGCTCAGTTTGCGACCGTCGCGATCGACGATGAACCCGTGCGTGAGTATCGTCTTGTAGGGAGCGCGACCGATGACGCCCAGCGCCGGCAGCAAGGACAACTGGAACCAGCCGCGGTGCTGATCCGAGCCTTCGAGGTACAGGTCCACCGTGTCGGAGTAGTCCGGCTTCGTGAACGCGATGCCCCGCGCCTTGACGCACGAGTGCCAGGAAGAGCCGGACTCGAACCACACGTCGAGGATGTCCGCCCCTTTCCGGAGCGTGGCCATCGCCGCGCGATCCGCGAGCGCGGCCTTGATGTGGGGCGGCAACTCCGGGTCCGCGCCGGGGTCGTAGGCGGCCAGCAGATCGGCGGGGCCGAGTGTGAACCACGCGTCGGAGCCTTTGGACGCGACGACCGAGGCCACCGCACGAACCGACGCGGCGGTCATGAAGGTGTCACCGTCCAGCGTCTCGAACGAAGGGATCGGAAGACCCCATGCCCGCTGACGCGAGATGCACCAATCCGGCCGGGCCTCGAGCATACCGCGGAGGCGGTTGCGTCCCCAGTCGGGAACAAACTTCACGTCGTCCGCGGTGCAGGCCAGGCCCAGCGTGCGCAACGTGCGGTGAGCGGCGCGACCGCTCGGTAAGTGGGCGGTCTCCATCTCCCGGTCAACACCGACAAACCACTGCTCCGTGCATCTGAAGATCACGGGTGTCTTGCTGCGCCAATCGTGAGGGTAACTATGCGTGAACGTGTGGCCGAAGTAGAGGTGGCCCGAACGGCGGAGGTGGTCCGAAACCTTGGTGTTCGCGTCCCAGATGGACAGACCCCGGAGCCACTCGGGCACGGTCTGGTCATAGGTTCCGTCGCCTTTCACCGGGCAGTAGATCGGCAGGCCCTCCCGCTGGCCGGTCTGGTAGTCCTCCGCACCGTGGCCGGGCGCGGTGTGGACAAGACCGGTGCCGTCTTCGAGCGTGACGTACTCGGCCCCGACGATGCAGAACAAGCGGGCGTGGGCCGGGATCTCCAGCCCATCACCGGTGTTGAGCGCCGCGACGCCCTCGGCCCGCCTGGGATCGACAAACGGGTGACGATAGTTCAATCCCAGTAGCGCCGAGCCATCGGTCCGTGCAAGAATGACCACCTGCTCGGCCTTCGCCAAGCGCGTGACCCGATCCACCGCATCGGAGGCGAGCACGGTCACGTTCCCGTCGATCCAGACCAGGGCGTATTCAAACTTGGGGTTGACGGCGATCGCCACGTTTGCCGGGAGCGTCCACGGCGTGGTGGTCCAGATCATGAAGCAGGGTCGCTGCCCCGGGCGAACGCCGGGCTTGGGGGCCTTGCCGCTCGACGGATCCGTGGCCTCCGCGGGGGACTCATCGTCCTCCTGATCTTCGACGGCCGGGAGGCCGAACGCGTCGTACACCGCGTCCGCATTCTCGGCCTCAAAATCAACATAGACCGATTGGTCCTCGCGGTCCATGTACTCGAGTTCCGCCTCGGCGAGGGCGGTCTCGTTGGCGATGGACCAGTGAACGGGCTTGAGAGCGCGGTAGACCAGGCCCCGCTCGAGCAACGTGGCCAGCACATTGAGCGTCGAGGCCTCGAAAACCGACGCCATCGTCAGGTACGGGTTTTCGTAATCCGCGAGCGTCAGGAACCGTTCCATCTGACCCCGCTGCAACTTGATGTACTTCTCCGCGTGCTTCTGGCACTCTCGACGGATCGCCGCTCTCCGGGTCCAGTCGTCGAGCGATTTCAGTTTTTCGTACTTTCCCGACTCCACGAGATCCGTGGCAACCTTGTGCTCGATGGGCAGGCCGTGGCAGTCCCAGCCGGGGATATACGGCACGTCGAAACCCGCCATGGTCCGGGACCGCACCACGATGTCCTTGAGACACTTGTTGAAGAGGTGCCCCAGGTGGAGATTGCCATTGGCGTACGGCGGGCCATCGTGAAAGACAAACCGCGGCCTGCCCGCCCGAGATGCGCGGATTTTCTCGTACAGACCGGACTTCGTCCAGCGCTTCATGCTCGCCGGCTCGTTCTGCACGAGGTTCGCCTTCATCGGGAAGGGTGTCTGCGGCAGGTTGAGAGTGGATCGGTATCGGCTCTTGGCCTCATCGGCCTGTGGCTTGGGGGGGGCGGGGGATTGAGGAGACTGGGACATGGTGAAACCCGGTGGAATCGACGGAAAGCCCGCTTCTCGCGGGCTGAACTTGGTCACGATCTTAGGAAGTAGAGGGTTGACGCCCGGAAAGGGGCGCATCACACGAATAAGCCGCGGCGGCATGGCCCCTCAGCGGGGCGTTGTAATTCGTGCCGATATGCCTCGTGGATTCTTCACGGAGTCATAGTAGCACGGCGGCCTGCGTTTGGAACTCGGGAGCGCCCGCGACAGGGAATGCACCGACCGTTGTCCCGGCCGTTCGAGAACCGCGGCTCACCCCTGTCCACAGGACCGTGGCATGCCCCACGCCGCGAAATGGCACGCTATTCTGTGCCATGCTGATCCGCCTATTCGCACTCTTCTGCGTTCTGACCTCGTGCGCTTTCGCCGACACGGATCGCTGGTACGTCGTCGAGATGTTCGGCAAGCGGGCCGGGCACATGCACGCCTCCCAGAAGTCTGACGCCGGAATGATCACCACCGCATCGCGCGTGGCCTTCGAGATGAAGCGTGGTGATGTCGCCATCGCGATCACGATGTCCGGGGAGTTTGTGGAGACCCAGGACGGGAAACCGGTTTCGATGAAATCGGTTCAGGACATGGGACAAATGAGCGTGACCACCGAGGTCGCGTTCACGGAAGGCGGAGCGGACATCACGACCACGCAGGCGGGCAACACGACGAAACGAACGCAGACGATCGAGGGCACCTGGCTGACCCCGGCGGCGGCGGAACGGTACGTGACGCAGCGGTTCAAGAGCGGCGCCAAGGAAATCGTGGTGCGGACCATGGACCCGAGTTCGGGCGTCAAGATCATCACTTCGACCCGGACCATCGGTGATGCGGCGAGAATCAAGGCGATGGGGCGAGACATCGATGTCGTCAGATCTGTCGTCGAGACGAGCATCGCTCCGGGCATCAAGAGCACGGAGTTTTTCGACTCGGAGGGAATCCTGGTGCGGAGCGAGACCAACCTCGGGGGTATTCCTCTGGTGATGACCGCGACGACCCAGGAGGATGCCAAAGGCCCGACCGAGCACGCGCCGCCGGAGGTCTTTCGGTCCACATTCATCAGGCCCGAGCATCCGATCACCAACGCGCGGGGCTTGAAGCGCGGCGTGTACGTGGTGAGCGTGGATGAGGGCGAACTCCCGAACTTCCCGGAGACTGGGTCCCAGAAGGTGGAAGTTCTCGGCCCGACCTCGGCCCGCATCCGCGTGAACGCGGCGGAGTTCAGCCCGGCCCCGGCTCAGGACGCGACGAACACGGCCTACCTGGCTGCTTCGACAACCTGCAACACCAAGGACGAACGGATCGTGGAACTCGCTTCCCGGGCGGTGAGGGACCTCCATGAGTCCGCCACGGCGGCAGACAAGGCTGAAGCCTGTCGTCAGTACACGTATCGCTTTATCAAGAAGAAATCTCTGGGTGTGGGTTTCGCCACGGCGACCGAAGTCGCTCGCAGCCGGGAGGGCGATTGTTCAGAACATGGGGTATTCCTCGCGGCACTCCTGCGGGCGAACGGGATCCCTGCCCGGGTCGCCGCCGGCCTGGTTTATGCGGACGGTTTCGCGGGCGAGGAAGCGATCTTCGGGTATCACATGTGGACACAGGCGCTCCTGGAGAAGGACGGTGTCATGCGTTGGGTGGACCTCGATGGAACGCTGGGGCCGTCATCTCCCTACGACGCGACTCACCTCACTCTCTCGATCTCTTCGCTGGCCGATGAAGAGGGAATGGAATCCATGCTCTCCATCGCGACCGCGCTGGGTCGGCTCAAGATCAAGGTGGAGGAGCCAAAGCCATAACTCGTGACAACACCGACTCTCCGCTCCCGCGGCTTCCGATTCGGGCTGCTTCGGCGCACAAAGGAACGTTCGGCTCGGTGGCCGTCTTCGGCGGCACCTGCGCCGGGCCGGACAGAATGATCGGTGCCCCGGCGCTCGCGGCGCGAGGGGCGTTGCGCGCCGGGGCCGGGGTGGCCAGGGTGTACGCGCCGGCACCCATCCTCGAATCGGTGATCGCGTTGTGCCCGAGCGCAACCGGGTTCGCACTCTCCACAGACGAGAACGGAGACATCACGCCAACGGGCGCGGCCCAGGCGTTGGATCTCGCGGCGGACACGTGCCGAGGATTGGTGATCGGGCCGGGGATAGGTGCCGGAGACGGTGTTCGTGCGCTGGTGCTCCGCGCGGTGCAGCGCGATGATGTGCCGGTGGTGATCGATGCGGACGGGTTGAACGCGCTGGCCGAGATTCCCGACCTCTTCCGGGATTTTCGGGCGCGGGCCGTGCTCACGCCCCACCCCGGGGAGTTTCGGCGGCTGGCACAGACGTTCCGTATCGGCCTCGATCCCGCGGACGCGGCGCAGCGGCCGGAGGCGGCCTCCGCTCTTGCGCAGCGTCTGGGGTGCATCGTGGTCTTGAAGGGAGCGGGGACCGTTGTCAGCAACGGCCTGGAGAGTTGGGTGTGCGCGCGTGGCCACCCGTGCATGGCCACCGCAGGCAGCGGCGATGTGCTGGCGGGCATGATCGGAGCCTTGGCCGCGGCGTATGCGCACCGGGAAAGTGCCCCGCTGCGGTTATTCGATGTCGCCCGCCTGGCGGTCGAAGCGCACGCGCTCGCCGGGGAGCGCTGGGCCAACACCACGGGAGCGAGCGGGGGGATGCTCGCGGCGGAACTGGCGGATGCCGTGCCGACCGCCATCGAATCGCTCCGAGGCTGAGCGTCAGTCGGGCGCGATGCGGGCTTCGAGGCCGCGCTTGACCATGGGCCATTCACTGTCGATGACAGAGTAAATGCAGTTGTCGCGGATGAACCCGTCGGGCATCACCGCGTGCCTTCGGAGCACGCCTTCGAGTGTGCAACCGAGTTTTTCCAGCGCGCGGCGGCTCTGGGCGTTGCGCGCATCGCATTTGAACTGGACACGCATCGCTCCCTGATCCTCGAACGCGTGCGCCATCATCAGAAATTTGGACTCCGGGTTGATCGTGGTGCGCCGATGAGGGGGCGAGATCCAGGTCCAGCCGATCTCGACGCCGCGGTTGGACGGGCGCACCTCGAAATAGGAACTGCTGCCGATAGCCCGACCGGTCTCCGAGTGAATGATGGCATACGGGATGCGCCCCGGAAAGGCGTAGGCATCCTGAACGTACTGACGAAAACCTTCCGCTGACCACTCGCGTGGCTTCATGCCATGAAACCGGAAACAAGATTCATCGGCGGTTTCAAAGAGATCCGGTGCATGATCTTTGGTGAGCGGTTCGAGCCGGATGGTTCGCCCCGTGAGAATGATGGGCTGGAAGTTCATCAGAGGCATCAACTGATCGTACGAGCGGCCCCGCACTCAGGGCATGGCCCCGTCCCAAGGCCAACAGTCGGATAGCCGCAGGTGGGGCAAGAACCCGGACGCGAGCGTCGCTTGGCGAAACAGATCATCGCAGCGGCGGCGGAGGCGAGTGGAATCGGCCACACGGGCACTCGAGCGGTCACTTCATGACACAGCCCGCCGTACCAATCCGCGGGGTTTCGACACTCGATTCGGTAATGCTGCTTCAAGGTCGGGAGTTGGAAGTTCATGTAACACCCGTAGGAAAGCGATCCCCCGTAGAAGCGTGTACACGTCCCCACATCGTGCGCGAGAAAAGCCCAGCGAACGCTGGCGAGGCAGAACAACCCGAGCGTCAATACAAGAACCACATTGGCCCAGGCCAGGATGGAGAAGAACAGCCGCCGCACGTACATGTATCCACGTTAAACCGTTTGGCGCTCGCCCCAAATCCGCTGTTACTGGACATCAAACTGGATCAACAGGATGGCATCGCGGGGGATCCAGAACTCATCACGGCGGATGTTGGCGCGTGCTTCGGTCGTCTCGCGCCGGAGGGTGCGGATTCGCACCCAGGACTCGTCCACCCCCGTCAGTTCGCCGACAAGCGACAGGACCGATCCGTTGACAACATCGGTGCTGTAGGCCACGGGCGTCGGGCAGGATGCGCCCAGGTAATCCCGGCGGAACTGGACCTTGCAATCCCGGCCGATCCGGGCGGCCAGGGGGTCCGGCCCCGCAGCGGGAGAAAGGGCAAACGTGCCGGCGAGGATCACGGCGAGAACGCCGCAGGTCAGCAAGGTACGGGTTCGCATGGGGCAGCTCCTTTCCGAGATTCTTGGGGGGGTGATCTTGGGAGGAGGCTTCTCCGCAGAAGCGGGCCACTCGCCTTCGCCCTTCACACCCGGCCGGCGGCGGCCCACCAACGATGGCGGCATGACGCTTCAAGAAATCCAGGTCATGCTCCAGGCCGTTTCATCCTTCGCGATCGCCGGCGGGCTGTTTTTTACCGGGGTTCAGTTCCTGTCGTACCGGAAGGCCGCCTACGTCGCCAACTTTTCACGACTTGTTCAGTTGCAGATGGAACAGCGGAAACTGCGGGTCGACAACCCGAAGTTGGCGTACGTTCATCCGCACGATGTGGAAGGACTGGCCGGGGATGAGGACATCCAGCATTATTTCATGAACCTGATGCAGATGTCGATCTTCGAGATCGTCTGGTTCAGTTACAAGAACGGACAGTTGCCGGAGGACTATTTCCAGAGTTGGGTGAAGTGGATGCGGATCATCAACTCGGAAGAGAGTTTCCGCAAAGCCATGAAGAAGGAGTCGATGAAGATCTTTCACGCGGACTTCCTCGCCTACATGCAGGACCTGACCCGCAGCACCCCTGATACACCCCGTGCGTAGCATCGTCTGTCCGAATTGGGGATTCTCCCGCGATGGCGATGACAGGCATACCACCCGCAGACATTCACAGAACGCCGCGATCGATACCCCGATCCGCGGCTTGGGGGGTGTGCTTCCTCGCGACGTTCCTGGGGCTGCGGTGGACGGCGAACAAACTGCAAATTGGCGAGGACGTCCTCCCATGGGATCCGACCGCCGGAGTGACACTGGCGTTTCTGGTCCTGGGAGGGATCCGATTCGCCCCGGTGGTCTTCCTTGCGGTGCTCGGATCGCTCGCCATCCACATCAGCGGCCGAATCGGATGGCTGAGCATTTTCAACGCGACGGTCGTGTCGGTGTTGTACAGCGCGGCCGCGTGGACGTTGACCCGGATCTGCCGGATCGATCCTCGGCTTTCCGCCCAGCGCGACGTGGTCTGGTACGTCGCGGTGAGTCTGCTGCTGCCGGTTCCACTCGCGATGTTCGCCGCGTGGATGCACTGGCACATCGGCATCCTGGAGCCGCACGAGATCCGCTCGGCGGTAGGGCATTACTGGATGGTGGAGGCGATCGGCCTTCTCAACCTCGGGCCGCTCGTGCTCCTGACGGCGACACGGATCCGTGACGGGCTGCCCAAGGAAGAGCGACGGGCACGCCGCGAACAGGGTGCGTGGCGATGGCTGGAGACGCTCGGTCAGTACGCAACGGCGGGGCTGGCCCTGTGGAGCATGTTCTTCTGGTCCGTGCGTACCCAGTTGCACACCTACTACCTCGCGCTCCCGCCCTTGGTCTGGATGCTGCTGCGGCGGGGTTTGTGGGGTGCGGTCACCGGCACGGCGGCCATCAGTGCCGCGGCGATGGTGCTGGCGTGGTGGGTGAAACTTGACGATACCAGGGTTCAGGACCTTCAGGCATTCATGCTCGTGATGTCGGTCACGGGTCTGCTGCTCGGAGGTCTGGCGAGCGGACGGGTCCGCGTGGAGAGCCGCCTGGCGGAGAGCGAAGAGCGCTACCGCGTTCTGTTCGAGAACAACCCGCACCCGATGTGGGTCTACGACAGGACGACGCTGCGTTTCCTCGATGTGAACGCGGCGGCGATGGATCAGTACGGGTATTCCCGCGAGGAGTTCCTCGCGATGTCGCTGTCCGACATCCGTCCACCGGAAGAACCGATCCCAGTCGTTCCCGCCGGCCAGACCCCGCCCACGGTGCAACGATCCGGCATCTGGCGGCATCGGAAGAAAGACGGAACACTCATCGAAGTGGACATTGTCAGCAGCCAGATGCGGCTGCTGGGACCGGATGCGCGCCTCGTGCTGGCCAGGGATGTGACCGAAACCCGAAAGGCCGAGCGCGCGAAGCAGAAGGCGGAATCGGCCCTGCGCGAAGCGCTCCAGCGGTTGGTGAGCCACGTAGACAACTCGCCACTGGCGGTCATCGAGTGGGACGATCGCTTCCGGGTCCTGCGCTGGTCGGGTGAAGCGGAACGCATCTTCGGCTGGAGCCCGAAAGAGGTGCTCGGAAGGCGGCCCTCGGAGTGGCGATTCGTCCACGAAGGGGACGCCGCGGCGGTCGCCCGTGTCATGGATGAGCTCTCCTCCGGATCGCACGCACGGAACTTCTCGGCGAACAGGAACTATGACAAGTCGGGGAGCGTGCTGCACTGTGAATGGCACAACTCCATCCTCAAGGACGATTCAGGCCGGGTCGTCAGCGTTCTCTCGCTGGTCTCCGATGTCACCCCGAGGGTTCGGGCGCAGGAGGCTCTGCGGGCCAACGAAGAACGGTTCATGCTCGTGGTGAGGGGTGCCAACGACGGGGTGTGGGACTGGAATATCGGAGAGAACAAGGTCTACTGGTCGCCCAGGTACCATGAGTTGATCGGTGATCCGGAGTGTCGGTTGGCCCCGTCCTACGAAACATGGGAGCAATCGCTGTATCCGTCGGATCGGGAGCGAGTCCTCTCGGCCCTGGAGCGGCATCTGCGAGACCGTGCACCTTTCGATGTGGAGTACCGATCTCGAACCATCGACGGCGGATGGCGCTGGTACCGGGCGAGAGGTCAGGCGGTGTGGGATTCAGAAGGAGTGCCGACACGCATGGCCGGCTCGATCGCGGACGTGACGGATCGCCGTGCCGCGCAAGAGGCCTTGAAAGAAACGGCGGAGAAATACCAGTCCCTGGTGGAAACGACCAACACCGGGTACGCGGCGACCGATGAGACAGGACGGATTATCGACGCGAACGCCGAGTATGTGCGGCTGACCGGGCACCTCGCGGTGGAGGATATTCTCGGAAGGACCCCCATCGAATGGACCGCCCCCCACGACCAGCAGCGCAACCGGGCGTCGTTCTCTCAACTGTCAAGATCGGGGTCGATCCGCGGGCTCGAGATTGACTATCTGCACAAGGACGGCCGGCATGTCCCGGTGGAGATCAACGCGACCCGGGTGACGACGGCGCTGGGGACCAGGGTGCTGGCACTGGTTCGTGATATTTCACAGCGTCGCAGGGCGGAAGCGGCCGTGCGAGAGTGGAAGAACCGCTACGAGGCGGCGGCGGGGGCCAGCCGGCAACTGGTGTACGAAGTGGTGCAGGAAACGGGGAATATCCTGTGGGGCGGGCCGTGCGAACCCCTCTTCGGCTGCGAGGCGGGGCGCGTGGCGACACTCACGGCCTGGATCGAACGCGTCCACCCCGAGGACCGCGCGGCGTACGAGGCGGCGCGGAACCGAGTGCGGGAAGAAAGGGGAACATTCCATCTCGAATACCGGGTGCGGCGCGAAGACGGCACCTATGTCCCTGTGGAAGATACGGCGCGTTGCTTTGAATCCGGCGAAGGGGGTGGGGTCAGGATGGTGGGGTTTGTCGCGGACGTGACGGAACGTGTCCGGGCCAGAGAGGAGTTGGCGCACCGGGCTCGCGAACTCGCCCGGTCGAACGCTGAGTTGGAGCGGTTCGCGTACGTGGCCAGCCACGACCTCCAAGAGCCCCTCCGGATGGTGACGAGTTTCACACAACTGCTCGCGGATCGATACCGGGGCAAACTCGACAGTGATGCGGACGAGTTTATCGGTTACGCCGTGGAGGGCGCGACCAGGATGAGGCGCCTGATCGACGATCTCCTGGCCTATTCGAGGGTGGGAAGTTCGCCCCGGCGGCGGCAGCGGGTGCGATGCGCGGAGGCGGCGGAGCGGGCGCTCTCCAACCTCGCGGCGAGCATGGCCGAATCCGGCGCGGAGGTGGAACTCGGGGAACTCCCGGAAGTCACCGCGGACGAACTGCAACTGACGCTGGTCTTCCAGAACCTGATCGGCAACGCCATGAAGTTCCGCAAGGATGGAATCCCGCCGCGTATCAAGGTGTGCGCGGTAAAGGAGGACGAGGCCTGGCGGATCATGGTGGAAGACAACGGCATCGGCATCGAGGCCAAGCACCGGGAGCGGGTCTTCGCGATGTTCCAAAGGCTCAACCCGCGGAGTCACTACCCCGGGAACGGGATCGGCCTGACGATCTGCAAGCGGATTGTGGAGGATCTCGGCGGCGCGATCCGTGTGGATGCGGCGCCCGGCGGCGGCAGCGTGTTCTCGTTCACGATACCGGAAGTCGCGGTGAACGCGCAACCCGTGGAGGAGGTGGCAACATGAACATGTCCGGCGAAACCGTGATCGGCGGCGAATCCGGCGAAGAGCCTTTCGAGGTGTTGCTCGTGGAGGACAACCCCGCGGACGTTCGACTGACACGCGAGGCCTTCCGTGCAGGGCCGTACCCGTGCCGCGTCCGCGTGGCGGAAGACGGCGAATCCGCGCTGCGGATGCTGCACCGTGACGCTCCCTTTGAGCACGCGCCGCGCCCGCACCTGATCCTCCTGGATCTCAACCTCCCTCGCCGCGACGGGCGCGAAGTGCTGTCCGACATCAAGTCGGACAGGGACCTGCGTGCGATTGTCGTTATCGTCCTCACCTCGTCCGATGCGGAGGAGGATGTTGCCGCTTCATACGCACTGCTGGCGAACTGCTATATCGTGAAGCCCGTGGACTACGACGGGCTGGTATCCCTGATCCGAGAGATCGAATCATTCTGGCTCGGTGTAGCACGGCTCCCTCGAGCGGCGTAGAACCGGGCAGGCATCACAAGATCGACCCGATTCACCTCCGGCGCTCCTCCGGTACGATCGAGTGAACACAAGGCCGGAGCGCGTGGGTCAGCCCCCCGCGGCCCATGGAGCGAAGGAACGCGATGCACGAGAAGAAGTTGGCTATTCTGCTGGTCGAGGACAACCCGGCGGATGCGCGGCTGATCGAGTTGCTGCTCGCCTCGCGACCTCACGAACCCACCATCATCCGCCGGGCGCCGACCCTGGCCGATGCACGGGCCGCGATCGCCTCCGGCCCGCTTCCGGACATCATTCTGCTCGACACGGGTTTGCCGGACGCGGCCCCCGAGGAGACCGTGGGGCTGGTTCAGGCGATGGCGCCCACCGTGCCGATCGTGGTCCTCAGCGGTCAAAGTGACGAGAGCGTGGCGATCCGCGCGGTGCGAGAGGGTGCACAGGACTACCTCGTCAAGGGACGGATCGATTCGGAGTTGCTGTCGCGCGCGGTGCGTTACGCGATGGAACGGAAGAAGGCGGCGGAGGCGCTGCGCGCCAGCGAGGACCGATTCCAGAGTTTCATGAGCAACAGCCCCGCCGTGGCGTTCATCAAGGACGAGCAAGGGCGATATATCTACGTGAACGCGCTCTTCGAGCGGGTGTTCGGGCTTGGCGAGGGGGGATGGAAAGGCAAGTCTGATACGGACCTGTGGCCGCCGGAGACGGCGGCCGCGCTGCGGCGCAACGACGCGGCGGCGCTCCACGGCAACAGGCCGATCGAGTTTCAGGAGACCATCCCCGGCCTGGACGGCCCCAGGGAGTGGTTGAGTTTCAAGTTCCCGATCCTCGGCTCGGATCATCGTCGGCTTCTGGCGGGCATGGCGGTGGACACCACAGCGCGGGTGCGTGCCGAGGAAGCCCTCCGAGAGGCCGAGGCCGCGAGACTCCACGCGGTACGCCTCCAGAGCGAGACGCTCAACGCGCTCCCCGCGCACGTGGCGCTGATCGATGCCGAGGGGAACGTCCTCGTGGTGAACGAGTCGTGGCAGCGCTTCGGCGCGGCCCAGGGAATGCGGGACGCCCGCTTCGGTGTCGGGAGCAACTACCTCGACGTCTCGGAGCAGGCGGCGGGAGAGAGCCGCGATGCGGACCTGGTGGCGAAGGGGATCCGGGGAGTGTTGGCCGGGGACATGCCCTGCTTCATCCACGAGTACCCCTGCGACGGCCCGGACGGGAGACGCTGGTTCAGGATGCACGTCAGCCCGATCCTCGGGCGGCATCAGCGCGGCGCGGTGATCATGCACCTGGACATCTCGGATCGAAAGGCCGCCGAAGAAAGCCTGCGTCACAGCGAGGAACGGCACCGGATGATCGTGGAGACGGCGCAGGAGGGGATCTGGCTCGTGGATCAGAACTGGCGCACAACTCTCGTGAACGCAAGACTGTGCGAGATGCTCGGATACTCGGCGGAGGAGTTGATCGGTCGTCACCTGCTGGACTTCATGGACGACCGAGGCCGGATGGAAGCGGTGGAGTTGATGCGCCGACGCGAGCAGGGCCTCAGCGAGTACCACCAGTTCCGGTTTTTGCACAAGGACGGGCGTGAAGTGTGGGTGTCGGCGTCGACGAGTTCGATCCGCGATGCGGCGACCGGCTTCCAGGGCGCCCTGGCCATGCTGACGGACATCACGGAACGGCGTCGGACGGAACAGGCGCTGCGCGATGCGGACGACCAGTTACGGCAGGCCCAGAAGATGGAGGCCGTCGGGCTGTTGGCGAGCGGGGTGGCACACGATTTCAACAACCTTCTCACGGCGATCCGCGGGTACGCAAGTCTGGCGAGGTCATCGCTCTACGAGGATCACCCGGCGCTCGAATCGCTGGACCAGGTGGAAGAAGCCTCGAGGCAGGCCGCCGGGGTGGCGGGGGCGCTGCTGACCTTTGCCCGCAAGACACGCGCCGAAAAAACCCCGATCCGCCTGGCGACGGTGGTCGAGTCCGCCGCGCGGCTCTTCCGTCGCACCCTGCCCCCCGGGGTTACGTTCGTTCTGGAGACGGCCGGATCGGACGAGACGTGGATCAACGGCGACGAAACCCAGTTGCACCAGGTTGTGATGAATCTCGCGCTGAACGCACGCGACGCGATCGACCGTCCCGGTCGTATCCGGGTGCGCGTGGTGCCGGCTCCGCCTCTCGCCGCGGGCGGGCCGCAGCGGGTGTCGTTGATCGTGTCGGACACAGGCTGCGGGATGACGCCGGAGGTGCAGGCGAGGATCTTTGAGCCGTTTTTCACGACCAAGGCACGCGGACGCGGCACGGGGTTGGGGCTTTCGGTCATCCACGGGATCGTCCAGGACCACGGCGGAGTCATTTCGGTGGATTCCAAGCCGGGGCTCGGGTCGACGTTCACGGTGACATTCCCGGTGGTGAGTTCGCCGCCACGATCGGAAGGGCCTCTGCCTTCCCTGGTTGAAGGGGACAAGGGCGCGAGGCTCGCGGTGGTGGTTCAGAGCAGTTCGCTGGTGCGTGGCGTGGTCGCGTCGATGCTCTCAACGCTCGGGTATGACTGCGTGCAGGCGGGGACAACGGGCGAGGCCGAATCGCTGTGCGCCTCATCCGCCCGCCCCGCGTCGGTGCTGGTGGCCGATGCGCAACTCGCCGACGGCACCGGGACGGCCTTGCTGGAGCGAATGAGGCAGACCAGCCCGCGGCTGCGGGGCGTGCTGGTCACCGATGTGCTCCCCCCCGATGAGGGTGCGGGAAACTCATACTCGGTCTGGCTCCGAAAGCCGTTTCGTGTCAATGATCTGCAACACGCACTCCACCGGCTGGCGGGTCGAACCGCCTCGCCGGCGGCCACACCAGGGGAGAATCACGAATGAACGGCCCGATCCGAATCGTCCTGGCTGATGACCATACGCTGGTGCGGCAGTCGCTGGCGCGCCTGCTCAACGAGACTTCGAACATGAACGTGGTCGGCGAGATCGGCACCGCCGACGAGGCGGTGGACGCCGCCATCAGGGTGAACCCCGATGTGGTGCTGCTCGACATCGACATGCCGGGGATCGCCGCGTTCGACGCGGCCCGGACGATCACGGCCCGATGCCCCCAGGCGAAGATTATCTTTCTGAGCGCCTTCACCCACGACCGATACATCGCCTCGGCGCTCGACAGCGGGGCCATGGGGTACGTCTGCAAGACCGAGCCGCCCGAGAAAGTGGTCAAGGCGATCCGCACCGTGGCGATGGGACAGACCTATTTCTCGCCGGAGGTGCAGTCGCGGCTGGTCGTTGAGAGTGATGGCGTGCGGCTCGGGTCGCACGAAGTCAAGAGCCGCGCGAACGAACTGACCAATCGGGAGTTGGAAGTGCTGCGCTACATCGCGCGCGGACTCTCGAAGAAGGAAATCGCCAAGACAATGCACCTCTCCGTGAAAACGGTGGAAAACCACGCGGCGAGCGTGATGAACCGGCTGGAGATTCACGACCGCGTGGCCCTCACGCGGTTTGCCATCCGCGAAGGCCTGATTGAACCTTAGTGCGGCGCTTCAAGGCGGCGAGGACGGCACGGCCCCGGGTTCGGCTTCCCTGCTCCGACGCGGGTCGCGCCTGGCGAGGGCCATGATCTGGTCGAGCCGACGCTCTTCCGCGGAAGGCGTATCGCCGAACATCCCTTTTACGAGCCGCGTGGCCCCGCCGAAACTTCGCACACCGACTTCCGGCTTGCTCAGCGTGCCGGTCACGGAAGCCGTGGCGAGTTCATCGCGGATGCGTTCCATGACACCACGCACCAGCGGCAGCCCGCCGCGGGCACGGGTGCGAACCACGAGGTCCGCTTCCAGACCCGGCCACCCGATCGTGCCGAAGCCGTACAACTCCACGGAAGGAGAGGAGAGCCACGCTCGTTCGAGTTCGATGCGTTCGCCCGAGATGAAGAAATCGGCCTGACCATAGTCGAGGTTCTCATCGGTGGGGAGTTGCAGGTTGCTCAGTCGTATCAGCGACACCACCAGCGGCATTTCAAGTACTCTCCCGCTTCCGACGAGGACGGTACCGCGACCGCGACGCGTGCCGGGAGCGTTAAGACGCCCGGCCATGGAGACGCCGAAGTCCATCAGTCCGCGGCTGGGGTCCGGGGCCACATCGCCTGCCCCCGATTCCCCACGGAAATCGGCCAGTACGGGGGCGAGACGCAGGCCGGCACCCTGCACATTCATCGTGTACTCACGGGAACCGCCCGGGGCAGGCGGATCGATCATGGCCGTGCCGGAGATGCGCCCGCCGTGAACATCGGCGGAAAAGTGCTGCACGACGATCGCGGACTCCGCATCACCCTCGACGCGAACGCGGGCATCGGTCATCCGGACCCCCGCGGCGGTGAGCGATGGTGCGAGCGCGAACAGCTTGAACTCCGCTCCGACGCCCGGCCCGGAGCGCCATGCCTCGAAATCGGTGGTCAGTTCACAGCGCGTCAGCGACACCCCTGCATCGAGTGACACCTCCGAACCGATGATCCGCCCCGATGTCCTGTACGCCGCGAGCGATCCGGCTGGATCGAAGGAGAGTGAGAGCGTGACACCGTGGGCCTGCAACGGCCCTGCAGCGTCGAGTCGCAGGTCAACGAGCAGTTCCCGAACGCCCCCGGGGAGCGTTCCGACGAGATCGGGGGAGAGTCGCTGCGCCTCGATCGAAAGTGCAGCATGCGTGGCGATGGAACCGTCAGCGGAACGGACCCATCCGCCGTCCAGGCTTCCATGCCACAACGGCGCGGAGAGACGGACATTCTTGAGCGTGCCCCCGTCCTGAGTGAACTCCACGCTGCTCCCGGCTTCAAACTCGAGCGCGAGAGGCACCCCGTGAACCATCCCGGTCCATCGCCGAGGCGCGAGTGTTCCGATCACCCGGTTCGGTCCGTCCGGGGCACCCGGACTCATGCGGAGGTTGAGCGAAAAGTCTCCGGCGCTGTCGGTCGATTCGAGTACATCGACGATTCCCGATGGAGCAAAGGAGCGAAAGGCTTCCCGCACGAGCGGATGTTCCCATCTCGCACCGGTCAAGCCCAGGAGCAAACCCACGGGGGATCCTTCCGGGGGCTGTGCCATCCCGTCGAGAGAGAGGCGGCCCGCCTCCCCGCCGTTGCCGGAGACCACCGCGTCAAAGTCATGGAAGCGCACCGCGCCCCTCCCGTCCAAGCGGGTGTATTCGACTCTCCCGCGGCAATCCGCGATCGCCACACGGGCACCGCGAAGGTCGATCTCGGCATTCTCGATGTTCGACACGATGATCCGGACATCCGGGGTTGTTCCGCCGGTCCGTTTCACCTCGCACACAACATCCGCTCGCCCCGTCGGCTGATGGTCTCTGCGGAGTCCGGTGAGCGCATCCGCGGCGTCCGGAGAGAAGAGCGCCACGAGTTCGCCAACGGGTGTCGCGGCGTCGAGGTCCGTGGCATCGGCCATGAACAAGAGGCTCGAACTCCCTGTTGCAGGCTCGGAAGGCCACGCGAGTTGGGCACGCATCGTGAGCGGCGAGTCGGCGGCGCCGATGGCGCCGCAACGTCCACGGAGATCAAAGTCGAGGCCATCGTGCCGAATATCCAGCCCGCCGCGAAGTTCGGAAAGGATGAGATGACCCGGCTCCCGACGATTGTCCGGAGTTACAGTCATCCCCGCGGTGTTCACGCGGATGCTGTACCCGGGCTCGCCGCTCTCGAGTTGAAAGACCCGCGCGTCGGCGTCTCCCTTCCCATCGAGCCCCAGACGCCTGATGACGTCGCGCAGTGGACGGCCGTCGGGCGAGAGTCCTTCGGCCTCGGGGATGGCGAAGTAGAGGAGCTCATCCGCGGGAACTCCCGTGGCCACGATCTCGACATCCGGCACAAATGGAACACCGGGAGCATCGAACTTTTCGAGATCGAGTTTCGCTCCGATCCGTGCCGAAGCCCCGGTAAGACCTTGATACTCGCCACCGGAGACCGAGGCTTCATAGTCGATCTTCGCGAGAGTAACGTCGCGACCCCGGAGCGGATAAGGGAAGGCCCGGGGCAGGAGGTCCACTTGCTCGAAGTGAACATGGACCTGATCAAACCAGATGGACTCGGGTCCGATCCGGCGTTGCACGCCCACCGTGACGGTCGCGGCGCCTCCCGGTTGAAACACGGGGCGATCGAGGAGAGCGAGGATCGTCTCCAACTCTGCCTGAGGAGTCGGATCCGAGGATGCACGAAGAACTTCGGCACGAGCTCGCAGTTCCCGCTCGCGCGCCGGCGAGAGGACCAGGCCCTGCTCCAGAAGACGGGTGTACGCGTTCAGGTCGAAGAGTTCGTCGATGAGTTTGCCCCGGCTTCGCATCGCGGTGTGCAGCACATGGTCCACGGGCAGCCCCGTCACCTTCACCTTGATATCAACACCGGCATCATCGGTTAGGGGCGAGATGTCCGCGGAAGCAGTGAGACGGACACCGCCCGCTGCCTCACCGGTGATGTTCGTGAGGCGGAGTCCGTCCTGATCGAACTCCGCGCGGGCCGTCATGTTGGTAAACCTGTAGGGGAATCGCTCGAAGGCCGCGGACCCTCCGGTCAGGTCGAGAATACCCCGCACCTCAACAGGCCCGCCGGCGACTTCGCGCCGGACGGTGACGTCGGCGTTGACCATACCGGTGGGATGGGAGAACTGCGCGAGCCGGTTGCGGACAATGCCGGGCACGAAGAGCGCGATGTTGGGGTGGCGCGTGAGTTCAAACTCGCGGCACACGAGGCGGGCGGTGAAGGGCGCATCGGCATCCCCCCCCCGCACGTCGAAGGTCACGTCGTACGGCAGTGCCTCGATGATGCCTGTCAGTTCGCCGACGATCCCCGAATCGGTGAGGACCACCTGGCCTCGAACGCGCTCCATCCGCGGACGGTGCGCCTCTTGACCCTCGGGAAGGGGGACGAGTTCGTCTTGATCGTTGTAATGCGGCTCGGGGGCGATCGGGAGTGTGATGGCCACATCGGCCAGGCCGACACGCGCTTCCACCGCCCCGTCAAAGCGATAGCGAAACACCGCTCCGTCGATCCCGCCGGAGAGTTGCAGCGCCTTGAACCGTTCACGCAGCCGTGTCGGCAATGCCTCGGGGGTGAGGTCTTCAAGGCGCACCTCCGAAAGACGGAGGCTTACGCCTTCGGATGAGATCCGCCCCTGGGCCGCGGCGACCCCGGAAGCCCCCGGTGCCGATTCCTTTGCAAAAGTAAAGACCGAAACGCCTGATTCTGTCGGCGATTCGACCACTTCACCCTCCACTGTGAGACGCTCGAGCACGGTGAACGTCACGTGCCCGTCCGGATCGGCACGGTGCTCGCCGATCTCGATGGTCCCGCCATGCACCACCAAGTTCGGCGGACGCAGCGGTGAGGACGACCCGGAACCACGGTTCCTGAAATTGGTCAGGGATTCCACGTTCATGGTGCCGTCACCCACGGACTGGCTGATGCGGATGGATGGACGATCCAAACGAACTTCACGAACTTCGATGTGGCCCCGCCACAGCGCGGACAGGTCCAACAAGGCTTCAATGCGGTCGGCGGTGAAAACTTCGGAGGCGGGACCGGGCAGACCATGCAC
>DDSA01000029.1:0-3718 GCA_002343715.1 Phycisphaerales bacterium UBA2402
GCCTCGACATCGCCGCCGTCGATGCCGCCGTCGTGGTTCACATCGCTGGAGTCTTCGCCCGCTTCCCACGCGGCATAGAAGGCCTCCACATCGCCGCCGTCGATGCCGCCGTCGTTGTTGAAGTCAGCCGGGCAGGTCGCCTCCTGGCACTCGCCGATGAACAGCGTGCCGAAGCCCGAGGCCCGGTTGAAGCCGGTAAGGCGGATGAAGTAGGACTGGCCCTGCTGGGTGCTGAGCGTGATGGAGGAAGTCAACCCGGCGCCGCCGTCATCGTCGCAGGCGATCTGGTTGGCGAGGGTGCCCTGGCAGGCGCTGTGGATGCTCAGGACGGTGTCGAAGGCCGAGTTGCTGGTGTCGATCGTGACCGTGCCGGTGCACTCGGCGACGTACTCGATCATCACGTCGGGGGAGTTGTTGGAGTTGCCGCAGGTCGATTGGCCGTCGGCGTAGTAGCCCAGCGTGGAGAATCCGTACGTGCCGGAGGGGAAGACAACGCCCTGGGGGCAGGCGTCGGCGGAACGTTGCACGGAGGCGTTGACGTAGGCATCGACCACGGCGCCGTTGCCGTCCACACCGTCGAGGTTGGTCGCGGCGCTGCTGAAGCCCGTGAACTCGCCCGAGTAGGACATGGTCGGGCTGCCGCTGGCACCGTTGGCTTCGTCGCCCGCGGCGCTGACGCTGGCCCGGCGGGTGGTGTTGGTGAGCAGGTTGCGGACAAGGATGTCCTTGACGCCGTTGGTGTCGGTGGCGACCACGCCGGGGGTGTGGTTGGTCGCGTGGCTGGCGAAGGCGATGGCGGTGCCGAAGGCGTCGATGGCCGGAGAGTCGCTGTGACCGTTGAGTTTCACTTCGCTGCCCGAGGGGATGGGGAAGGCGCTGCGTCCCATGCTCACGAGCGTGGTGGTGACCGCGCCCGCCTCGTCGAAGAAGCCGTCGGCGTCGGTGTCGCGGTCGCGGAGGAAGATGTCCACATTCTCCGTGTCGCCGGCGACCAGGCCGTTGCGCCCGGTCTCGAAGGCGATCCGGCGGCCGGTGCCGTCGATGGTGGGGGCGGCGCAGTCGCCCGAGCCGCCCGCATCGCCGCCGGTCGAGACGCTCACACGGGTGTTGCTCGCGGTGAGGCGGTCGTAGACGAAGATGTCCATCGCGTTGTTGGTGTCGCCGAAGACGATGTGGTCGGACTTGCTGCGGTACGCCACGAAGCGCCCGTCGCCCGAGATCGCGGGCTGGTCGCTGAAGCCGTCGAACTGCGTCCCGGCGCAGCAGACGCGCCGGCTCACCAGCACCGTCGTCGCCGCATCGGGGCTGCCGCCCGCCTCGTCGAAGATGCCGTCGTTGTCGGCATCGCGGTCGCGGAGGTAGATGTTGGTGTACGGGACGCTCTCGGCGGTGAGATTCGCGCCCGAGACGAAGGCCACGAAGCGGCCGTCGGCCGAGATCGTGCCGCCGTAGGAATAGTGCGTGCAGGTCTGGTTGGGGCAGGAACCTGTGGCCTGGCTCTCGTTGCTCGATACACTCACCCGAACGGTGCGGGTCTTGCCCACGCCGGGTTCATCGAAGATGCCGTTGCCGTCGAGGTCGCGGTCGCGGACGAAGACATCACTCACGCCGTTGGTGTCGTTGGCCACCAGGTTCGTCGCCTCGCTGGTGAAGACCACGAAGCGGCCGGTGAGGCTGGTGCAGCGAGCCCCGCTGTGGCACAGGCTCGAAGGTCCGTTGGCCTCGGCCTGGCCCGTCGAGGGGTCGGGCACGCTGATCCGCACCACCGTGTTCGTCGAACGGCTGCGGCAGTAGACATCGGCCACGCCGTTGGAGTCCTGGCCGGCCGGCAGCAGGTTGGCGGCGGTGCTGACGAAGAAGGCCATCGTGCCCGAGTCGTTCACGAAGGCGGTGCCCGAGCCGGTGGTGGCCACGGCGTTGGTCGCGGACTTGTTCATCCGGGCAGTGTTCTGTCCCATCGCCAGCCCGGCGATGAGGGTGAGTGCCAGGGGAGCGGTGATGTGCAGGGTGCGGGGCATGGGGTCTTCCTTTCGGTGTGTGCTGTCGGTGTGCGTGTGGCGACCGCCGCGGCCACGCCGCGGAACAGCCGTCCGGATTGAGTTCGGGTAACGGGGGGCGGGGTTCAACCCGCCCGGACACACATCCGTGCGAAAGACCTTCGCGGCAGGGCTAACTCGGGAACAGGTTTTTTTCAGCGTGTGCGGCGAGCGGGCCGTGCGGGCTTGCCGCGGGCGGCCTTGACGGCTCGGGTTGGCGTGGAGCGACGGGGTGTGGCCGCGGCCCGCACCTTGCCTTTCTTGACCTCGATCGCCCCGGCCCGCTGGATGATGTGCCCGCAGGCTTTGCAGGTCCGGCGATCTTCGGGACCATCCCAGAAGTCGTTCATGATGATCTTCAGGTCTTCATCAATCTTGTTGAGGACCCACTGGGCTTCGTGGACCAGGCGGTCACATTTCGGGCAATACCAGCGCAGCGCATCCTTCAGGGGGTTGCCTTTCTCGTCGAACCCCCGGGGGAACTCGGCGATAAGGCCCACGGTGCCCTTGGGCCGCTGGGGCCGGTGCGGCACCCATCGGGGCAGAAGAAAGACCTCTCCCTCTTTGATGACCTGGTCGTAGGGCTTGCTCCCGTCGAGCGGCCGCAGACGCACGGCGATGTTTCCTTTCAACTGGTAGAAGAGTTCCTCGGTGGGATTGACGTGATAGTCGTTGCGGGTGTTTGGTCCGCCCGAGACAAAGAGGATGACGTCACGGGACTCGCCCGTGAAGAGTTGGCGGTTGGCCACGGGCGGGGTCAGGTGCTTGCGGTTCTGCTTGATCCACTTCTGAAGATTGAGAATCGGGTATCGTGTGGCGGGCATGCGGGTTCTCCTGGTTCCGCGAGCGTATGTCTCGACCAGCGGATTCACCGGGCGCCGAGGCTACGCTCCGCGATGCCCACCACCCGTCCGCACGATGCCGCCATCACGGGGCTGATACCGATGGCCCACGTTGCAGATGTAGACCGCTCGATCCGGTTTTATTCCTTGTTCGGTCTTGAAGTCGCCGATGTGCTCCGCTCGCAAGGGGGAGTTGCCTTATGGTCGATGCTCCGGCGGGCCGGGGCGGCGATCATGCTGGCCCGCGCGGATGGGCCGGTGGTCGCGCCGGAGCAGGCCGTATTGTTCTATCTCTATACACGCAATCTAAATGGCCTTCGGGAATACTTGGTGAACTCCGGGGTGCCCGATCGAGGGCCGTACAAAGGCGGTCAGAATGCGGTATCCGGCTGGGGCGGAGTATGGGCTGTCTCAACCCCTCATTACATGCCGCTCGGTGAGATGCGGGTGGAGGATCCGGACGGGTACACCCTGCTGGTGGGGCAGTTGGAGAGGGACGGGGCAAGCGCCTAATGATTGGCAACGGGATAATCGTGCCCGGTTCAACTTGAAAGGACATGCGAATGGCACAGGCGTCGGGAGTCGTACGTGGGTTGGGCATGATCGTGGCGGCATCGCTCTGCCTCGGGGCGTGCGGGCCGAATATCAAGATGAAGAAATTCAACATCGGGGTCGGCCCGGACGCCAGCCTCAAGGATGCCGGTTCGAGCCGCATGGGCAAGGTCGAGGTGGACCTGGTCGCCATCGGCAATAACCAGGACGACCTGACCAAGTGGCGCACCAAGAACCTCAACGACTATTTCAGCGGGAACGACCCCCTGCGCACCGGGGCCGCGGCGT
>DDSA01000029.1:3971-12596 GCA_002343715.1 Phycisphaerales bacterium UBA2402
CCTTCGCCGACGGCAACGAAGCCCGGATCACGATCAACCTGAACGATGAGATCTGGAAGCAGTGGTACCCCAACCGCTCCAACCTCTTCGTCCTCGCCAACTCGAGGGCACTCTCCGCCGAATCGCAGAAACAAGAAATCCGCCGGCGCGAGATCCCCCTGACCAACGATTACTGGAAGGGCAACTCCTTCCAGATCACGATCAAGAACAGCGGCATCGAGGTCGATCCGCCCCCGACGAAGGCCGAAAGCAAATAACAATCGGCGTTCGCGTGCCGCCGAAGTTGTGGTGTATTCGGCGTCGGTGATCCCGAAGCGTCGGGTTGTCCCTGAGTACAACTTTCTACCACGGGAGGCCGTGTGACCGCCCGACCGCCGCACGGTCGTGCGAGCGTCCATCGTAAGGAGTGTCATGCCAACCCTCGGCAGATTCGAGACGGTCGAAGAACTCGCCTCGAGCGGGCCGTTCGCGGTTTCTACCGCGAGAGAAGGCGGGGGCGAACCGGTCCTGGCTGCCAAGACTTTCCGGTTGCAGGATGATCTGGCGGATCCCGAAGTCGTGGCCCGGCGTGCCGCGGCGTTCCTGGGCGGCGCAAGGCTTCAGCAGTCTCTCGCCGGCAAAGGAGATTCACACTGGGCGAAGATTCATGATTCGGGCCAGACCGCCGACTTCGCCTATTACATCACCGACCTGGCGTCTCTGACCGCCCAGCGACTGGTCGAGAGCCGCCGCGACCTCGATGCTCGTTCGCTGGTCGCCCTGCTCACGGCGGTCACGGAGGGCCTGATCGAACTGCGCGAGGCCACCGGTGGCGGCGACCTGGGCCGCGCTCACGGCGAACTCAAGCCCGGCAACGTCCTGCTGATGGACGGCGAGCCGACGGGCGCGGTGCTGAGCGATCCCGCCCCCGAGGACCGACTCGAACACGATGCCCGCCTCACCGACCTGAAAAGTCTCGGAGGCCTGCTGTTCCAACTGGTGGTGCACCGCCCACCCCCCGCGGCCAACGAGGTCCGCAAAGGCCCCGAGTGGGACCGAATGGGTCAGCAGGGTGAGGGACTCCGCGCCCTGTGCGAAGCACTGCTCAATCCCACCGCCGCCGGCACGGATCTCACGCACGAGGAGATTAAAAAGCGCCTCGCGGCGGTGCTGTTGATGCGCCCCAGGCGCACAGGCCTGCCACTCCCGGTGAAACTGGGAATCGCGGCGGTCCTGCTCGGAGCGGCCGGCGGCGGCGTCTGGTTCGCGACCCGACCGCCCGCGACCAAGACCGCGGACACGCCCGGGCTGGTCGATACAGATAAAGATCCGCGCGAGGCCGATGACGGCGGGTTGCGTACGAAACTCGCCGATGCCGCCGCGGCGTTGAACGACGCGAAAGCGGAGTTCGAGTCGTTCGGAGAAGAAGGCACCCGACGGTTCACGCAACTCACCGGTGATGTGAGCGCCGCCGAGCGCGAACTCGCCGATAACGCCAGGGCCGACTGGGGCACCCTGCCCATGGACGCCAAGGAAATCCCGCCAGCGCTCACGGCCCAGCGCGATCCGATCAGACAAAGGCACGAAGCCGTCAAGCAGCGGATCGAGACTCTTCCGGGGAAGATCGCCGTTGCCCGCGATGGGCTGCGGTTGAGCAAGGCCGTCGCCGGGGCCTCGCGGGCTGTCGTGGGCGTGGGAGACACGTTTGTGGCGGGGCAGAAGCGGGCGGAATCCCTCTCCGAGGAGGCCAGACAGGCGTACGCGAAACTCAGGGAACGATGGGCCGCGCTCAACACCGAAGCAGAGTCGGCCGCGGCGATCGCCGCCGCGTTCGCCGGAGAGGGTGCCGATGCCCTGGATCAGCAACTGGCCCGGCTCACCTCGGAAGCCGCGGCGCTCGACGCTGACCGGGTCGCGTGGAAGAGCAGATACGACGAAGCGGGCCGCAAACTGGAGGAGCGCATCCAGGCCGATCGGCTGGCGTTCAAGATGAGTGATTCGGGCCTGTCGAGCAACGACCTCTTCGAAGCGATCAAACCGCGTCTCTTCAAGGAGGCGTTGGACTACGCCGAGACCGGCGAGGCCACCGAGGACGGATATATTCAACTGCGACGCTCGCTGCTGCAGCAGGCCAAGGCCGCGGAGGATGCCGTGGTCCCGCCCCCCATCACGCACGATGCGGATGGGTCGGGCATCGCTCAGGAAGCGGTCGAAGCCGCCCGCCGAGCTCTCGCGGCCCGCGCTGCTTCGCGCCTCGGGGATTACATTGAGGGGAGCGACTTTGCCGGTTGGAGTCGTTTCAGCCCCGCCGCCGATCCGGTCCTCAAGGCCGAGACGGCGAATGTCGCCGCGTGGTCCTCGGGGCTTGGTGTCCTGCTCGACGATGTGCGCCGCATCGAGCGGATGCTCGCCGACGGGTACGGGTGGAGCGAATCCGGCCCGGGCGGCGCGACGATCGAGAGGAGCCGCGCCGCTCTTGCCGATTCGGCGGCGCTGAAAGACCTCGATGCCAAGTCGGCGGAAGTCAACCCGCGCACGGGCAGGGAACTCGCGGGGAACGAGGCTTTCCGCGACCTGGCCGCGGCGATGCGCGCCGTGGCGACACGCGCCGACGCACTCGCCGCCGTCTCGGGGATGAACACGCCGACGGAACTGATGCGATTGATCGAAAGCGAAGGGGGCGATCCCTCCACCGTGGCGCGGGTGCTGGCGGCCTGGAAGCAACTCGCCGCGACCGAGTATCCCAGGAACATCAGCGAACTCGATGCCGCCGCGCAAGTCCTCGCGTCGAAGATCACCCCGGCCGCGGCCCGGATCAGGGATGAATCCCGGCGGGCCTCCGCCGCCGATGCCGCTTCGGGCGTCATACCCGCGATGTGGCTCTCGCTGGTCAATACCCGCCTGGGCACCAGGCCCGAGGATGTGAAAGCCGCGTTCGATACCGCGAGGATGCGCGGTTGGAGCGTGAAATCCGACACCCCGACGGGCCTTTCTGCCCCCGCGGCGTACAACCTCGCCCGTGTCCGACTGCTCGAATCTCTTGCCTCGATGAACGGGGATGAGAACACCCTGAAGCAACTCGTCTCGGCGCGGGCCTCGGAGTTCCTCAACGCGGTCAACGCCATCCCGGGCATTGACGCCTATCGCGGTTCGCCCGCCTTCGCCAATGTCCAGAAGGCCATGGCTTTATACGCCGCGGGCAAGTGGACCTACCTCCCGGGCGACGGCCCCGCGGCGGTCGCGGGCCGCAAGTGGCTCTCCGACGATTCCCGCGTCGAGGGGGACAATCTGGCGGTGTCGTACTCGTCGCCGGTGGGGAACGAGGTGCTGCGCTTCCGCCGCGTGGATGTCACCGGCGACGACCTGCACTTTGTCTCAACGACGGAAGTCTCGGTCGGGATGCTGATGGAGATCCTGGCCGCGGCGGGTGTGTCCCCTTCCCGCACCAATGACCGTCTTGAGAAAACGAATCTCATTCAGCGCGACTACACCCGCGACACCAACTGCAAGCGAGACAGCAATGACGACGGTCGCAACGGCCCCCGCGCATGGGACTTTGTTTCATGTGGTATCACCCCTTCCACGCCTGAAACCGGCAACCCGACGCAGGGGTGGATCAAGAACTGCCCGGGCATCGGGAAGTTGGAACCCGCGTACGCCCCGGGGTTGACCGTACTACCCCCTTCCACCGCGACGCCCATGAACTACGTCTCCCCTGCCTTTGCGGCGTACGCCGCGGCGCTGGCGGGGTGCCGCCTGCCGACACAGGAGGAATGGGCCGCCGCCGCCCGGCAGAACACCGGCCCGACCAACAGGCGCGATGGCGCATGGGCCGAACAACTTCGTCATATTGTCGGCCTGCGCGGGAGCAACGCCTTTGAGCAGATCGTCCTCGACACCGCCGCACCCTACGCGGGCATTTTCCGCAGCGCCGAAGATTCCCGGGGAACCATTGATCAGAACCCCGCCGTGAACGACAACGACGGCGTCCTGTGGTTCGCCCCGGTCGCCGATGGTGGCGGGGAACAGTTCCGTCACCTGATCGGCAATGTCGCCGAGTACATTTATGAGGACAGCGCGGCCCTCGCGACCCTCACCGCGCAAGGGGCCTCGCCCGACCCCGCCGCGTATACGAGGTTCGCACGGGATAATGCGGCGCGGTTCAAGGTCATCGGGGCCTCGGCGCTTTCGCCCCCCACCTATGCGCCCGAAACGCCGCTCGGTCTGACCAGATGGCCCAAGGAAGGTTATTCCGATGTAGGATTCCGACTCGCGTTCACCGCCTCGGGGGCGGGCGGTGGCAATGTGGCCCGCCGCGCGGTCGAGAAACTCGATTCCATCGCGTTTCTGGCACCCTGACAGCGACCCCCGGGGGGATGAAGCATCCACTCACGCGGTGGGGCGCTGGGAGCCGATAGATGTCAAATTGGCGTGAGCGATACCGAGGTTCCAACCCGTAGCGAGACTGCCCGGCCGATCGTCGAGCCGGCGTGGCTGTTCTTGGCCGCGGGGATTGCGATTCTGGCGGCGGTAGTCATCGTCACGGCGTACGAGGACCTGGCCGAGGCCCGTTTCCGCCGCGAACGGGCGCTGGCGGTGGAGGGGCATCGTGACCTTCGCCTGGCCAGGTATGAGGAGTTCCTCGGTGCCATCGAGAGCCGCGACCCGTCCTTGGCCATTTCCCTTGCCGCGACGCAACTGAACCAGATTCCCGCCGGGCGGGCCGCGTTGCTCCCGTCCCCCGGCACCGCAGCAGGCGATGCGTCGGTGTTCCCAAGCCTGGAGCCTGAACCGCTGGAACTTCCCGAGCGAGAGCGACAACGAACCCGCCTCGAGCGTCTGGTGATGGAAGAATCGAGCCGCAAGTGGGTTTTGGTCGTGGGCGCGGTCTGTGTGTTGGTGGGGCTGCTGCCCCCATCCGAGTCACGTTCGAGAGGTTCCGACCGGTCAACATAGTGGAACTCGGACCCTGCCTCGGGGTGCGGGGACGCGGCGCCCTGCTACTATCTCGGCCCGGCGCACACGATGCGCCGTTTTCAGAGGAAAAGCCGATGCCGATGACCCGTTTGTTCACGTCCGAATCCGTTTCGATGGGCCACCCCGACAAAGTTTCGGATCAGATTTCGGACGCCATCCTGGACGCGATGATCGCCGATGACCCCTTCAGCCGCGTCGCCTGCGAGACGCTATGCGCCACCGGCTTGGTCGTGGTGGCGGGCGAGGTGACCACACGGACCTACGTAGATATCCCCGAGGTTGTCCGTCGCGTGGTGAAGGACATCGGCTACACCTCCGGCGACATGCGATTCGACAGCGAGAGTTGCGCCGTGCTGGTGGCCTTGAACAAACAAAGCCCCGATATCGCCATGGGTGTGGACCGAGAGGGCGCGGGCGATCAGGGCATGATGTTCGGCTTCGCCTGCAAGGACACGCCCGAGTTCATGCCCCTGGCCATCCAACTCGCCCACCGCCTGGTCGAGCAGCAGGCCCACGTCCGCCGCGAGAGTCTGATCCCCGGGCTTCGTCCGGATGCGAAGAGCCAGGTGACGGTCGAGTACGACAACGACAAGCCCGTGCGCGTCGATACGGTCGTCCTCTCCACGCAGCACGATGCCTCGTGGAACGATCGGCAGCCCGAACTCAAGAAGCAGATCACCGAGCACGTCCTCAAACCCGTCCTGGGCCAGTGGTGGAACCCCGCCATCACCGTGCATGTCAACCCCACCGGACGGTTCGAGGTCGGCGGCCCCCACGGCGACACCGGTCTGACCGGCCGCAAGATCATCGTCGATACCTACGGCGGCATGGGCCGCCACGGCGGCGGCGCCTTCAGCGGCAAGGATCCGACCAAGGTGGACCGCTCCGCGGCGTACATGGCCCGCTACATCGCCAAGAACGTCGTGGCGGCCGGCCTCGCCGACCGCTGCGAGATTCAACTTTCGTACGCCATCGGCGTGGCCGAGCCGACCAGCGTGTACGTCGATTGCTTCGGCACCGCCAAAGCCGACGAGGAGAAGATCAGCCAGGCGATCCGTTCCGCGTTCAAACTGACCCCCCGCGGCATCATCGAGACGCTGAACCTCCGCACGCCCATCTACTCCCCCACCGCCCGCCACGGGCACTTCGGCCGCGCACCGGGCAGCATCACATTCAACGGCAAGAAGTTTGATACCTTCACGTGGGAGAAGACCGACAAGGCCGACGCCCTCAGGGCCGCGGTCAAGTAAGGCACCACACCGGGAGCACCCATGGGACTCGAAGCCGCACTGCCCGTCGACGGATTCCTGACCACGCAGCTGCGCCACGTCATCAACTGGGCGCGGCGGAGCAGCCTGTGGCCGATGCCCTTCGCCACCGCCTGCTGCGGGATCGAACTCATGGCCACGGCGTGCAGCCGCTACGACCTGGCCCGCTTCGGGGCCGAGGTCATGCGCTTCAGCCCGCGCCAGGCCGACCTGCTCATCGTCGCGGGGCGCGTCGCCATCAAGACCCTGCCCGTACTGCAGCGCATCTACCAGCAGATGCCCGAGCCCAAGTGGGTGATCTCGATGGGCGCGTGCGCTTCGACCGGCGGTGTGTTCGACACCTACGCCGTGGTGCAAGGGTGTGACCAGTTCATCCCCGTCGATGTCTACGTACCCGGCTGCCCGCCGCGTCCGGAGCAGTTGATCGAGGGGATCATGATGATCCAGCGCCACATCGACCAGGAAGGCCTGCCCCCGCCGGGCGGGAAGCGCGTCCCCCTGGGCCTGGCCGTTGCGCCAACGCACAGCGTCCGTCCGCAGCCCGCCGGGCTGACAGTGGGCATCTGAATGTCCGGGGCCGGGACGCTCCCGATCGTGGCGATGGGGGCGTCGTTCGTCGTCATCGACAAGCCGCCCGGGCTGCTCAGCGTGCCGGGCAAGGGGCCCCACAAGCAGGACTGCGCCGCCGCGCGGGTTCGCGTGATGTTCCCGGATTCATCCGGACCGTTGGTTGTGCATCGTCTCGACATGGAGACCAGCGGCCTGCTGGTCTTCGGCCTGTCCGCCGCGGCCCAGCGGGACCTCTCACGCCAGTTCGAGCGGCGCGAAACCGAGAAGGCGTACACCGCGCTTCTGGACGGATGCCCGGCGTGCGATGAGGGCGAGGTCTCGCTGCCGCTCAGACCCGATATCGACCACCGGCCGTGGCAGATCGTGGACCACGTCCACGGGCGGACCGCGCTGACGCGCTACCGCGTGCTCTCGCGCGAGATCGACCGGGCGCGGGTGCGCTTCGAGCCGGTGACTGGGCGTGCCCATCAACTACGCGTCCACGCGGCCACACCCGCGGATCGGGGCGGGCTTGGGTGTCCGATCATCGGCGATGTGCTTTACGGCACCGCGGGGCCGCGGCTCATGCTGCACGCGGCGGAACTGAGTTTCAAGGACCCCGACACCGGCAGACGTGTGGAGTGCCGGAGTGAAGCGCCGTTCTGAGCCTCTGAAGCCCGGCGCGGGCGTTGGGCGGCGCTACTTGGGCTTGTGCGGTGTCCAGGACGTGCCATCCGGAAGCGTGATGCCGTCGATGATCGAGCGGTACGCCAGGCCGTCGGTGTGCCGGATGGAGCCGTCGGCGTAAAGGATCGTGCCGCCTTCTCGCCGCCACAGGCCGGGGGCTTCGTACATCAGCGGTTGCGCCGAGGGGTTCTTCAGCGCACCGGCGTTGCCGAGAGGGACATAGTAATACACCCGGTCCACGCCCGCGGGTCGGGGTATGTCCCACACATCGCTCCCGGGATCGAAGTACCGTGCGAGTCGCGCCCGCAGATCGGCCCCGTTCTCGGGGAACTCTCCCGCGTTGTCGGCGCTGTATCGCTGAAGCGCGATGCCGATCTGGACGAGATTGGACATGCTCTTGGTGAGGCGAGCGGAGTTGCGGGCCGAGTTGAGCGCCGGCAGCAACAGCCCCGCGCACAGCCCGATGACCAGCGACAGCAGCAGGAACCCCCCCACCACCACGGCGATGATGAACGGCAGTCGGTTCGCGGCGGAATCGCGTGCGGGCGGGGGTGTGTCCATGAGCGGGCCTTTCAGTCTTCGGCGGCGACATAACTGATACGGGTGAACCCCGCATCCTTGCAGGCCTGCAGCGCCAGGGCCGTGTCGGCGATCACCGCATCGGGGCCGGAGCGGATCACCACGCCGGGCTCCTTGGGAAGTTGCGAGAGGATGTCCACCAGTTCTTCGCGGCCGGTGATGGTGCGCTCGCCCATGCGATACACACCCCGGCCACCGCTGCGAAGCACGTGAAGCGTTGTCGCGCGCACCGCCCCCGCCCCACCCGGGCCGGCCTTCTGTGTCGCCAGCGTCGCCGAGAGTTCGCGCTCCTGCTCGGCCAGGTTTCCGGCGATCATGAAATACATGAGCAGAAAAAGCACCACGTCGATGAGCGCGATCAGCGGCAGGCGCAGGTGGGCCGGGTCGATGCGGGATCGGCCCCGCCGTCGGACGATCATCATGGCGCGCCCTCCGGGCTGGTGCCCAGCGACACGGTCTTGATCCCCGCGCGCGAGAGCACGGCGCAGACCCTGCCGAACGCCGCGGGGGGCGCATCCCGATCCGCCCGCACCACGACGCGGATCGGGCCGGGAACGCCCTTCACCTCGGCGGCGGCGGCGGCCTG
>DDSA01000208.1:0-259 GCA_002343715.1 Phycisphaerales bacterium UBA2402
GGCGCGGTACCACCCGTGGCCTGAATCTCGCCGGTACCAGTGAGATTTCCCGCTGAAATCCAAATACTTCCTCCCGATCCACCCCCCGCAAAGTGACCCCCACCGCTCGCGCCCGCCGACCCGGAGGCATGGATTCGCCCGTCGATGCGGAGTTCTCCTTGCACGGTCAGCCGCACACAGCCGCCGCCCGCCCCGCCTCGCCGCGGCCCAGCGTTCCCTCCCCCCGATCCCAACTCCGCGGGCGTCAAGGTCGAGCCGT
>DDSA01000208.1:547-11596 GCA_002343715.1 Phycisphaerales bacterium UBA2402
CCGCGGGCGTCAAGGTCGAGCCGTAATCCACGCCACCCGGCTGCGAATCCGGCCCCGCTTCTCCCCCCGGCCCCGCGTGACCAGCGCCGGATGCGGCGAATGCCTTGCTGAATCCGGCACCCGGCCCGGCCGCCGCTGGAAACCCCTTTGCAGACACGTCGATGATCCCCGATTCAATTGGCAACTCCGCGCCCCGGATCGTGCAATCCCCGGACACTGAAAGATTGAGTTCCGGGGCCGTTACGCTATGGGTCACGACCCCCAACCGCTCGATCACGAGCGATCGGATTGTGTGAACTCCGTTGACCGTAAGAGTCGTGCCGCGAACCGTAATATCCGCGGACGAGAGGGGTACTCCAAAGAGATGAGTATCGGACGAGTTGACCGTCGTTGGAGTCGTGATCAGCACAGGCTGGCCGTTCGCGCCGGCGCTCGCCGCCATCAAGACCATGGCCAGAATCAGTGGAGGATGTGCTCGATGCATGTTCTCTCCCTACGAAAGAGTACTCAAAGACGAGAATCAACCACCTTAATCCGGGATGGCCAACGGTGGTCGTTCGAGCCTTGTAGTCCGGACAACTTCCTTTCAGTTCTACCACCTATCTATAGGACTGCCGTTGTCATTACTCCACGCGCTGCCAATCCCCCCCAAGTTGACAAGACGCAGAACCCGGTTGCCCGATATGCCCACACAGGCCCCGGTCGAACTGCATGAACCAACCGAATCCCAGATTTCAACGTTTGTCGATCCCACCCCGGTTCGGGTATGGCATGTCTCTGTGGCTCGTGCTGGGTTGTGCCGCGCCCCGTGAATCCGGAGATCTTCCCGAAGTCAATGCCGGCCTCTCTGCGCTCGCTGCCAATCGCAGCGTAGAACTATCCATCGACGCCGACCTCGATGCGCTGGCACGACCGAACCCTTCTCGGAGTCGGACCCTCGTCGATCAAGCCGCCATGGACCTGGAGTCCGTCATGGACCGTGCGCGAGCGCGCCCGCCGATAGTCAACGATGATCCCACACCGCCGACACCGGTGTTGACCGCGGATCAGGATACATCCGCGAAGAGCGGCCACGTACGCCCTGATCCGATCTTTGCCGACGCCGCGGCATCAAACACCCCGGTGCGTGCGCACGACTCTCTGACGATCACAGCGAAGGAAGCGTGGAGTCAGGCCGCGAGCAAGGCCGAGCCGCATGCAGCCCGGAATCCGGAAGACGAACTGGTGACGCTCGCCGAGAATATGGCTTCGCTGCTCAGAGAACCGGGCACAAAGCACCGACCGAAGTTGCCCGATGAAGCCGCGCTCGCGCCGATCGAGGCGCTGCGTCCCGGCGCTCTCGAGAGCCTGGATCAGGCCGATTCTGTTCTCTCCCGGCGGTTGCGCCCCGCCGATCGAAGAACACTTCTCGATGCTCGGGACCGCCTGGCGGCGGGCACATCCGCTTCGACCGAATCTCAACCGCTCTCGAAATGGACCGGCACCACTCCAGTCCGTATCGGCAGGTCCGCCCTGTGCACAAAGGTCTCGGGCTTCGGTCAGTACACTCCCTACCCGACCTCGACGTTCACCGCGGGGAAACCCGTTGTCGCGATTGTCTATTCGGAAGTCGAGAACTTTGCCTCTCGACCCGCCCGGGAGAGCGATGCCGCCTCCGGTGGTTCATCGATTGCCGATCAGGTTTCCGTCGAACTCTCGCAATCCCTCACGCTCTTCCAGGACCCCGGTGGACTTCAGGCGTGGCACAGGCCGCCGCAGCGGATCATCGAGACCGCTCGCAATCGACGTCGTGACTTTTACCTCGTGCAGCGCATCGAACTGCCCCGCACGCTCTCCATCGGTCGGTACAACCTCAAGATCACGGTAAAGGACCACACCAACGGCACCGAGGCCGAGTCCGTCATTCCCATCACGATCACCGCGCACTGAATCGCGTCACGACCAGCCACCGACCTCGTGACGGAGCAGGCCACCGTGGAGGAACGGGGTCAGTCGTGCTTATCGCGATGCTCGGGCAGGCCCATCCGTGCCATCAGACTGGCGATCAAGATCGCTATGAAAAAGACGCCAAGAGTTGATTCGATAATCGCCGCGAGGCGGGCGATGGGTGATACCGGGGCGATGTCCCCGAAACCCACTGTCGTGAGCACCGAAAAACTGAAGTAGATGGCCGTGAAACCGGTGACCCTGCCTCCCTTCGTACTGATCGCAAACGCGGCCGGGTCAAGCTCCGCTATGAGAATGTACGCCACGCCCCAGAACACCCCCATGAGCAGGTAGACGCAGACCGCGGCGCACAGCACGTTCCAATCGACCCGCGGCGCGCGCAGCGTGAACCGGAGCAGGCGGGCCGTGAGAAACACCAGGAATATCAGGGTGATCGAGCGGAACGACCACGTCGGCACCACGTCAGGCATCGAGAGGTTCGCCCATTTCAGTCCGAGCGTCGGGATCACCAGCGCCGCCGCCACGACCAGCGAGCTCTGCTCGCCGCCGACCGCCGTCACGCCCGCGGCAAGCATGAGCGTGACCAGCACGGCTTCGATCCATCCACCTATCGGGGTCGAGTCGATGAACGGCGAGGCAATGATCAGTAGCACGATTGAGCCGAGCAGATGGGCGGTCGAGAAGCGCAGCATGCCCGGGGGCAGGACCCGCTTTGCACCCGACACCAGCCGACTCGCCCGTGCGCCCATGTGTGACAACACCACTCTCCGAACGTGACGCTCCTGCTACGACTTGGAGACGGTGATCGCCACTGCCTCGGTCACACGCACGGCGACGTTGTCGCCCACGCGCAGACCCCCGAGATCGACCCCGGGAGCAACCTTGAAGTTCCGTGGAAGTCCCTCAGCCCGCTCGAGTGTCACGACCCGGTTGCGTTGATCGATGTGCGTGATCTTGTCCACGACCACCACGGTGTTGGCCACGATCATCGCCGGCTTCTCGCCTTTGGCCGCCAGCGCCACCGTGGTGCCTGCACCCTCGGACGGGGCCGCGCCCGCCGGGCCGATGAAGATCGCCAGCGCTTCGACCACGCTCGCACGCACCACGTCACCGATTTTGACCTGGTTGAAGTTCACGGCCTCCTTGCCGATCGCGTAGGTGCGGCTCTCACCCCCCTCCCACTTCAACGTGACCGTCCGTTTGTTGGTGTCGATCGCGGTCACCGAGGCCGCTGCCGTCACCCCATCCACCGTCAACGCCGCGACTTCCTCGCCCGGCCCCTCTGGTTTGTCGCTCTTGCACGAGACTCCGGCGAACGCAAACAGGGCCGCCGCGGACACACCCATCCAGGTTCGATTCAGCATCGATAGGACTCCTAAGGCCTATGGAACACCGGCGGCCCACATGAACCACCTTTCTTTGACCGGCGTCCCTCTTTGCCCCGGTGGGCAACGGTAGCATCAGGCAAGGCGCAAAGAAGACCCTCGATCGCCACTTCCGTAACGACGAGTTTGGGGCTCGCTCGTTGTATTCTCGGCATGCTGTCCACCCATCGGCTCTGCACGCCGGTCCGTCGAGGGCGTCGGCTCGCACGCCATCGTCCCCGGACGAGTTGGGAACCTCCCCGCTCCATAAAGTCTCTCACGGAGGTGTCGGGTTCTTACATACAGCGTCGGCGCTGAGATCAATGGGAGGTGCACACATGTTCATGCGGATGGTGTACGACGACAAACTGGCCGAGGCCGCGTATCTCATCGGGTGTCAGCGTACGGGCGAGGCCATCGTCATCGACCCCGAGCGTGACGTAGATCGCTACGAGCGCCTGGCGGCCGCCAACGGCCTGAAGATCATCGCCGTGGCGGAGACTCACATCCATGCCGATTTCCTCTCCGGTGCTCGTGAACTGGCCGAGAAGGGCGCGATGGTGTACGTGTCCGACGAGGGGGATGCAGACTGGAAGTACCAGTGGCTCGACAAGAAACTCGGGGGCGGGTCATACCGCCACCGGCTGCTCAAGGATGGTGACACGTTCATGGTCGGGAACATCGAGTTCAGGGCCGTTCACACCCCGGGGCATACACCCGAACACCTCTGCTTCATGATCACCGACCGGGGCGGCGGAGCCGACAAACCGATGGGCGTGGCGACGGGCGACTTTGTCTTCGTCGGCGATCTCGGCCGGCCCGACCTCCTGGAATCCGCGGCCGGGTTCAAGGGCAAGGCCGACCCATCGGCGCACCGCCTGTACGGGACGGTGCAGAAGTTCATGCAATGGCCGGACTATCTGCAGGTGTGGCCGGCTCATGGCGCGGGCAGCGCCTGCGGAAAGGCCCTCGGGGCCGTGCCGTCCAGCACGGTCGGTTACGAGAAGATGTTCAACCCCTCGGTGCGTGCGGCCAGCAGCGAACAGAACTTCGTCGACTTCATCCTCGATGCGCAGCCCGAACCGCCGCTGTACTTCGCACGGATGAAGCGCGACAACAAAATGGGGCCGAACGTGCTCGGCATCGCCGGCGGGGGCGGGGTTCCCAGGCCGCGAGCGTTCTCGGTGGATGACCTCATGTCCGTGGATGGGAGGAAGCACGCCATCATCGACACCAGGCCGTGGGCCGCGTTCAAAGCCGCGCACGTGCCCGGGGCGCTCTTTCTCCCGCTCAACAACTCCTTCAACACCGACGCGGGCTCGCTGGTGGGCGAGGATGAACCGATCGTCCTGATCGTGGAGCCGGGCCGCGTGGAGGAAGCCGTGCGCGACCTGATCCGCGTGGGTCTTGACAACATCCTCGGCTGGTTCGATGCGAACCAGATGGAGGCGTACGCCGCGGCGAACGGGAAACTGGTGCCCACCGCCGAGAAGACCGTCGGCGAAGCCGAGGTGCTGCTGGCATCAGGACGGACGTTCGTGCTGGATGTTCGCCGCGCAACGGAGTTCCGAGAGGGGCACATCCCAGGGGCAACCAACATCGCCCATACCCGACTGCTTTCGCGTCTGGCAGAGGTGCCCAAGGACCGCCACATCCTGGTCAACTGCCGAAGCGGGGGGCGCTCATCCAGGGCGTGCTCATTGCTCCAGAAGCATGGGTATGAATGCACCAATCTCGCGGGCGGCATGCTCGCGTGGGAGTTGGCTGCACAGAATCGGCACCCGGTCGAACGGTAAGCGGCCAAGCACCCTACTCCATGGGGCGCGACTTCCGCTCCGAGAAGGAGATTGATCGTGATCTGGGCATGGCTGGGTGCCGCGGCGGTCGGGCTTTCGCTCGGTTTGCTCGGCTCCGGCGGGACAATCCTGACGGTGCCGATCCTGGTCTATCTCGTCGGGCACAACGAGAAGACCGCGATCGCCGAATCCCTGGCCATCGTCGGAGTCATCGCCTTCGCGGGGTCGATTCAGGCCGCGCGGCAGAAGCGAGTGGATGTTCGCAGCGCTGTTCTGTTGGGGGTGCCGGGCATCGCCGGTACCTTTCTGGGTGCGGCCGCCGCCGTGTTCGTCTCCGGCGCGTTGCAACTGTTGATCCTCGCCGTATTGATGCTTACCGCATCCGCGATGATGTTCAACGATAGCCGGATGCAGGTCGGGCGAAGCAGCCCGGGAACGCCAGATGCAAAGCCCCCACCGTCACGTGGATTGGTGTGGGGCATCGTGGCGCAGGGCATCGGGTTAGGCTTTGCCACCGGGTTGGTGGGCGTCGGCGGGGGTTTCCTCATCATCCCGGTGCTGGTGCTACTACGTCGCCTGCCGATGCGAACGGCCATCGGGACCAGTCTGGCCATCATCACCATCAACTCGGCCACGGGTTTTCTGAACTACCTTGCCGTCTTTGCCGGACAGGACGGAGCGACCGGCCAGACCGCCCGCATCGATTGGTCGATCATCGGCATCTTCACGGCGATCGGTGTCGCTGGAAGCTTCGTCGGCGGCTTGCTTTCCGAGCACATTCCCCAGGTACGGCTCAGAAGGGCCTTCGCGGTCTTCTTGATCTTCATGGCGGGGTATATCGTGGTTCGGCAGGTGCCCCGTCTCTGGCCGGCTCAGCCTGCTCCTGCCAGATCTTCCGATTCGATTGCGCCGCCGCGATTAGGAACCCCGCCCCCTCTTCCCGCCTCTCAGAATGCACGAACAATGTCGTCAGACCGACCACTGACGACGGCCGACGGACCATCCGCAGCAGGAACCACACCATGAGCACGATGAACTCCAACGGAACCATCACGACCCCCGAATCGGCACAGACACGAATGTCCGGATCCACGATCCGAGAGGCCGCGCCACGGGACGTACAGACGTGGCTGCAGAAATGCGAATGCGTCCTGATCGACGTACGCGAGCCCGATGAGCACGCCCGTGAACGGATCACAGGTTCAAAGTTGCTCCCACTCTCACGCTTCGATCCTCAGCAGGCGGCGGCATTGGCCAAACCGGGTCAGACAATCGTTATGCACTGCCGGAGCGGTCGCCGTTCGAGCGATGCTTGCCGAATGGCGGCTTCTCTCGCCGATGCGGGTGTGGCGGTCATCAACATGACCGGCGGGATCGAGGGGTGGAAGACCGACGGCCTGCCAGTCGAACTGAACACTCACGTCTCGGGCATCAGCGTGATGCGCCAGGTGCAACTGGTGATCGGTTTGTGCGTGCTGGCCGGGAGCACGTTGGCGTGGTTCGTCGATCCTCGCTTCGTGGCAATCCCGGCATTCTTCGGGGCTGGGCTGACGTTCGCCGGGGCCACGGGCACCTGCGCGTTGGCCACGGTCATCGGCTGGATGCCGTGGAACAGGTCGAGCGCAGGCGGCGGATCCTGCACGACGGGGTCGTGCGGCTGAGTGTCCGCGTTCGATGGAGCATCAACTGCTTCTTCGACGGGCAACGGGGTCCGGTATGTTCTGAGGAACCGAACCGGCGCGTGAGTTTCCCGCAACACGTCCGCCCGGATTCGCACCACACGACCCCGGGGGATCACGGTCCCAGCCCGAGCTCGCGCCGAACTGCGTTGATCGAGGTCAGTTGACGGCGGCCGAACTCCTCGTCGGCCTCGATGATGGGCCGCCCGATGATGGCCTCGAAGCGCGCCCGCGTGAACACCGGCGGGTTCGGGGCCGTCGCGCGAGTACCGTACTGATTCAGGTTCGAGGCGAAGATGCCCGCCGCGCTGACGGGCAGGAAGTCCTCGTACCGGATCCCCTCCACATCGACGTAGCCGAGATGGACCAGTTCATGAATGTCATCGGTGGGCAACTGACCCTTGTGAGCGAGGCCCTTGGATGTGGGAAAGTACTCGCCGAAGACCAACCCCGCGCGGAGCAGGTCACGCAGAGTCTTCGGGATCTCATCGTAGAACTTCGCGTACGCCGCCTGAAACCCGGCGTGATCGTGGGCCGGGTCGGGAAGTGATGTACCGCGGGCCGCTTCCGCGGCATCGTTGCAGCGCTGGTAGATCGAGCGCCCCAGCGGTGTGGCCGCGAAGAACCGCTGCTCAATCTCGCCAAAGCGGGCGGTGTGAGTTGAATGAACAGTCGACCCGTCCGCGGCACGGAAAATGACCTCCTCCGAGAGTGCCTTGTACGCGTCCTGACGGAGGAAGATGGGGGTGGCCGCATCCGGCCCCTCGGTAAAGTCCTTGAACCCCGAGTGATCGAGGTCGGCGAAGTGAAACTGCGGCTTGGCGAACTCGGCGAAGAGGCGATCGACCAACCCGACGATCTTGTCCCGCCCGGGCGAGGCACGACCGAACCGGGCGACATCATCCGCGGTGAGGTTCTTGAAGTGCAGCCGCAGGTAATCCGCATCGGCGATCGTGAGCATCTGGGCCAGCGCCCGCTCGGCACGGTCCCTGAATCCCGGTTCAGCGATCTCGCCGAGGCAATACTCCATCGCGGCGGAGTACAGGTCCATGCAGAAGGTGTTGGGCGTGAGGTGGTTCAGGTGGTGCGCCTCGAAGCAGGCGATGTCGGCGGCGATCTTGAACCCCGCATCGCAGAGGTGCTGAAAGAGGGCGTGATCACGCGCGGTGCCGGTCCATTTGAAAATGCGCTCGACCGCCTCGTCGATCAGTGCCTGGGCATCGGGCCATGACAGGCAGCCGTCTCGTTCGGCTTTCTCGATCAGTTCTTTCGCTCGATCGGTCCAGACCGACCGTTGCGCGAGCAGGCCCTCGATCCGCAACCGCGTCTCATCGTCAAAGTATTCGGTCATCAGTAGCGACGAGAAAACCCGGTGCTCGGGGTGCTCCCGCGAGCGAAAGGCGGTGGCGATCACGGGCTGACTCTTGGCCCCCACGCGCGACATGTCGTAGAAGTTGTGCGGCTCCATCCCGAACACCGCGAAGAACCGGGCGACCCAGCGGTATTCTTCCGGCGTGCCGATGCGAATAGCCCCGTGACGCTCGCCGCTGGCGGCCTCGATCCTGTCGGCGGTCATCGAAAAGCCGGGGAAGGCCAACGCGAGCAGGTCGCACGCGATGAGATTGCACGCCAGGTTCACGTCCAGCGACTTGCCGTACAGGGGTACTTCCGTCGCGAAACTCGCCGAAAGGCTGTCAAACAGCCGGTTCTGCATCTCACGCGGATCGGCCTTGGACGTGTGCGGCGCGGTGGTTGATCCTTGCACCGATCGGGCGACGGGAAAACTCGTGTTCATGAGCAACAAGGGTTGTCCCCCCGAACAGCAACGTCAATCGTGCCCATCACGATCGAAACACATCAGGGTCTTCAGACCACCCCAGTTCACCGGGGCTGCGATGAATCCCCGGTGTTTGCATTTGGAACTATGAATCTTCCCGGAACCTCCAAACTGCAGGCGATGAGAAGGCAGATTCCAAACTTTCGCCGAACATGCAGCCCTACATTTGCAGAGAGGAAAGCTGTGCACCACCACCCCGCTTCGTTCTACGAAACCTGGCCAGACGCGATGAACACGATGAAAGCTATCCCCGGCGGAGTCGAAATCGGTAAAGCCTTCGGACCTTTTTTTCATGGCCTGATGAAAGACACGACGTCCGAGGGAGGCATGTCCGGCAAATACAAGGAACTGATCGCGCTCGCGATCGGCATCGCCTCCCGCTGCGAGGCCTGCATCTACACCCACGTCGAGAAGTGCCTGAAGTCCGGCGCCACCCCGCGAGAGGTCTTGGACGCCGCGGGCGTGGCCGTGATGATGGGCGGCGGGCCGGTCTACACGTACGCGACGGTCGCCGCGGCGGCGCTCAAACACTGGGAATCCAGCAACGTGGCCAAGTAGCAGGCACGGAACGCGTCCGTCACGGACGGCCAACTCGCCCGAATCGAGAAAGGATAAAGCATGACAGCAACCACCGCATCCCGTCGTCCGGCCGCCAACGCAGCACGGGGATCCGCGTTGAGCGTGGCTATCGGCGCAGCGTTCGTCCTCTCCGCGTGCTCGGGTCAGGATGCCAGGATGGGATCGCAGTCTTCGGAGAAGGCTTATACAGCCGCCGACGAACGCTACCCGGGCGTCAACACCATCGGTCGTGACCGGAGTGTGTGGCAGCAACTGCTGACCGACCACGCGAAGATCACGCGTATCCTCCGCCATTCAGAGAAGGATGGCGTCGGCACGGTCGAGACAATCACCGAAAGCGACGATCCCGAGGTGGCGGCGCGGATCAAGGATCACGCGATGGCCATGCAGGCCCGCATGAAGGTCGGCGCCACGGTGCGGGTCTGGGACCCCGTCTTCAAGGAGTTGTTCGAGCGGTACGACAAAGTCACGCTCCAGGTCACACCGACCAACAACGGTGTGCGCATCATCGAGACGAGCACCGACGCGGAGACCATCGCGCTGATGCGCTCGCACGCCATCGGCGTGAGCGCCTTCGTGCGTGAAGGTCACGCGATCGGCGGGGACGAAACACCGCGCCTCAACCCCGGGGGGCCGCTCCCACCCGATGAAGTCGCCATCGGGGGCATCCCCCACCGCTTCCTTTTGGGCCAACCCACGGCCGGGCAGATCGCGCTCCTTCGCTCCCAGGGTGTCGTGAAGTTTGTGAACTTCCGCAAGCCCGCCGAGCTCCCGGACTTCGACGAAGCCGCGGCAGTCGCGGAGACAGGAGCGGCGTACTGCAATCTCCCTTACAGCGGCGCGTCGGAGCTGACCGACGACCTGCTGCGTGCGGCACGGGCCGAGTACGCCTCCGCGGTGGCGGAAGGCGTCATTCTCGCGTCACACTGCCGCACGGGCAACCGCGTGGGTCCGGGGCTGGCGGCGTACCTGGCGATCGATCGGGGTGTGGACGTGGAGCGGGCAATCCGGGCGGCCAATGCGGTGGGGATGACCGATCCGAACTACGAGGCCATCACACGCGATTACATCCGTCGCATTGCCGGCTCGAAGACAGAGTGAGACGGGGCATCGGCTTCCCTCCGAGAACGCCGCATGGACACGGGTCGGAACGCGCGCGGCCCGGGAAGCAAAGGGATCGCTGATAGGACGCGTGGGTGGGCCGTCGCGCGGTCGCGGCGGAGGGACCCCGGCCATAGTATTTTGACATCGTCTTGGTTTAGACATAGTCTATTCACCGTTGAATCTGCAGGACCAACTCCGTGAGCACGGCATCCAGCCCACCCCGCAGCGGCTCGCGGTCGCGGCGTACGTCATGCACGCACGCGAGCACCCCACGGCCGACGGGGTCTTGGAGCGTGTACGCAAACAGTGCCCCACCGTCTCGCGGGCCACGGTCTACAACACCCTGAACCTGCTGGTAAGGAAGGGCCTGATCCGCACGCAGGTGCTCAAGGAGGGCACCGTGGTTTTTGACCCGCACGTTGAATCCCACCACCACTTCATCGACACCGACACGGGCAGTATCTACGACATCCCGTGGCACGCCCTCACGGTCTCGGGCCACGCGACGCTCCGCGGGTTCGATGTTCAAGAATACCAGGTCATTCTTCGTGGAAAACGACGCGCCGCCCGACCCCGGCGGCGATGAATCGTCACACCCCCCGCAATCGAGTCAGTTGGAATCCTGCGGCCCACCAGCGAGCCAAACGTCATCAGACAAGGAACCCGGATGAGCACCGAATCAAAATGCCCGTTTCACTCCTCTGCCCGAGCCACGACCACCAACCGCGACTGGTGGCCGAACC
>DDSA01000208.1:11801-12011 GCA_002343715.1 Phycisphaerales bacterium UBA2402
TGGTGGCCGAACCAGTTGAACCTCAGGTTGCTCCACCAGCACTCGGAGAAATCCGACCCGATGGGCGAGGGGTTCGACTACGCGAAGGAGTTCGCCACGCTCGATCTGGCCGCGGTCAAGCGCGACCTGGCCGCCCTGATGACCGATTCTCAACCCTGGTGGCCCGCCGACTTCGGTCATTACGGACCGCTCTTCATCCGCATGGCCTGG
>DDSA01000208.1:12188-13249 GCA_002343715.1 Phycisphaerales bacterium UBA2402
TCGCAGGACTGGTGGCCGGCCGACTACGGCCATTACGGCCCGCTCTTCATCCGCATGGCCTGGCACAGCGCGGGGACCTACCGCACCGGGGACGGACGCGGCGGGGGCGGCACCGGCGCGCAGCGCTTCGCCCCGCTGAACAGTTGGCCGGACAACGTCAATCTCGACAAGGCACGCCGGCTTCTCTGGCCTATCAAGCAGAAATACGGACGCTCACTCTCCTGGGCAGACCTGATGATCCTCGCGGGCAACGTCGCGCTCGAGACCATGGGCTTCAAGACCTTCGGCTTCGGCGGCGGGCGTGAGGACGTCTGGGAGCCGCCGGAGGACATCGACTGGGGCACGGAAAAGACCTGGCTCGGCGATGAGCGCTACAGCGGCGACCGGAAACTCACCAACCCCCTCGCCGCCGTGCAGATGGGGCTGATCTACGTGAACCCCGAAGGCCCCAACGGGAACCCCGACCCGATCGCCGCGGCACGCGACATCCGAGAGACCTTCGCACGCATGGCGATGAACGATGAGGAGACCGTGGCCCTCATCGCCGGTGGCCACACCTTCGGCAAGTGCCACGGGGCCGGGGATGCGAAACTCCTCGGGCGTGAACCGGAAGCCGCCGGCATCGAGGAACAGGGTCTGGGCTGGCGCAGCGGGCACAAGTCCGGCAAGGGCGGCGACACGATCACCAGCGGGCTGGAAGTAACATGGACCAGCACGCCCACGCGCTGGAGCAACGACTATTTCGAGAACCTCTTCAAGTACGACTGGGAACTGACGAAAAGCCCCGCCGGAGCGCACCAGTGGCGGCCCAAGGGCGGGGCGGGCACAGGGACGATCCCCGATGCGCACGATCCTTCCAGGAAACACGCTCCCACGATGCTCACGACCGATCTCTCGCTGCGGTTCGATCCTGCGTACGAGAAAATCTCCCGCCGATTCATGGAGAATCCGGACCAGTTCGCCGACGCGTTCGCGCGGGCGTGGTTCAAGCTGACACACCGCGATATGGGCCCGAGGGCGCGCTACCTGGGGCCCGAGGTAGCGCGCCAGATCGGAAGAGC